>JAURJB010000018.1 GCA_030832455.1 Acidimicrobiales bacterium | reverse complement strand
ATAACAACACTGATGCAATGAGGACCGTGAAATACACAACGAGATGAAACGCCAAACCCACCTTGAATGCAGACCAAGGATCAATCTCTCGAATGACACGGCTTACGCGCCGAACTCGTGGTGCACGTGTGGATGTTTTACTCACGTGTCCAGTGTAGGCATGGGGTTTGACCAAGTGTCGGTAGCGCGAGCCCAACGTTGAGTGCCATTAACGCCAATACATACCAAAGTGCCTTTGGTATGGAGTTCGCTTTCGTCAAACGCGCAGAGTTCAGCGTGATTCATCGCTGCAACATATATGGCTCCGGGTTCGAACTGATAAATCGCAGCCATTGCAACAGCACGTGCTGTGATGCGTGCGCGTTGAGCATTGACAAGTTGCTGGCCAAACAGCACCAACAACACATGCAACAACACCGCAAGCGCCAAAGAAAGCGCAACAAAGATGGTTGCGCTTCCCTTATCGGAAGTCTGCGCGTTCGTTATGCTTCGTCGTGGGCTAGAACAAGAGCCGCAGAAGCAACCACTTGTCCTTCATCCATGCTCATGATGCGCACACCTGTGGCCGCGCGACCTTGGCTGGAGATTTCTTTCACTGGGGTGCGAATTGTTGTTCCACCCGAAGCAACCACGACAATGTCATCATCAATACCTGCCATAAAGGCAGCAACAACATGACCCTTTTTGCCGGTGAGTTTGATGCCAATCATGCCCATGCCACCTCGACCTTTGCGGGCGAAGTTGCTGACTTGGGTGCGCTTGCCATAACCCGATTCGGTGATGATCAAGATTGCGGAGTCATCCTTGGCCACATCACATGACACAACTTCATCTGTTGTGCGCAACTTCATTCCACGCACACCCGCTGCCGAACGACCCATTGGTCGAACACCCTTTTCAGAAAAGCGGATGGTTTGTCCGTCGCGCGTCACCATGAATACATCATCACTACCTGAGGTTTCAATTACACGCACAAGTTCATCCTTCGGACGCAACTTCAACGCAATGAGACCATCGCGGCGGCTTGAGTCGTATTCGTTGAATGGTGTCTTCTTGACTTGACCTTCTTTGGTTGCAAAGAACAAGAAGCGTTCGCCTGGGAACTCGCGCGTATCAATGATTGCCTGAATGGTTTCACCTTGATTGAGTGGCAAGAGGTTGACAATTGGAATACCTTTTGCTGTTCGCTCGCGCTCTGGGATTTCGAGTGCGCGCAGACGATACACCCTGCCGCGATTAGAGAAGAACAAAAGATATGAGTGAGATGTCGTAAAGATGACATTGCTGACGATGTCATCGGACTTCATCTTTGCACCGCTCACACCGCGGCCTCCACGGCCTTGGGTACGGAATGAGTCTGCAGATACGGCTTTGATGTACTGCGCATGTGTCATCACGATGACCAATTCTTTGTTGTCAACGAGGTCTTCAACGCTCATTTCGCCTACGTCTGCCGAAATCTTGCACACACGAGGTGTGGCAAATGCTTCGCGAACTGCAGTCAGTTCTTTGGAGATCACCGCACGTAGTTTGGTATCTGAGTTGAGGATTGATTCGAGTTCTTTGATTCTCGCGAGCACATCTTTTTGCTCGGTCTCAAGATCAATTCGCGACAACCTGGTGAGTTGGCGCAATTGCATGTCAAGAATGTCAATTGCTTGACGCTCGGAGAAGTTGTACTTCTTGCCCATCAATGCTGCCTTTGCAGATGCCGCGTCTTCGCTCGCACGAATGAGTTTGATGATTTCATCAATGACATTGAGTGCCTTAAGGCGACCTTCAAGGATGTGGTTGCGGTCAGTCGCTTTTTGTAATCGAAACTTTGAGCGACGTGTCGTCACTTCAATTTGGTGATCAACATAACCAATAAGTGCGTCGCGCAAATTCAGTGTGCGTGGAACGCCATGTACAAGTGCCACCATGTTTACAGGAAAGCTTGTTTGCAATTGGGTGAGTTTGAACAAGTTATTCATCACCACGTTGGAGTTTGCATCGCGCTTCAACGTAATGATCAAGTTTGTCTGTCCACCTGATGAGTTGTCGTTGACGTCGGCAATTCCGTCGAGGTCGCCGCCGTCTACCAATTCTTGAATACGAGAGGCGATTGCTGAACAACTGGCTTGGTATGGAAGTTCGGTAACCACGATCAACATCTGGCCGCGTTTGCCTTCTTCAATACTGACTTTGGCGCGCATCTTGATGCTGCCGCGACCGGTTTGGTATGCGTCTTTAATTCCATCACGACCAAGAATGAGTCCACCAGTTGGGAAGTCGGGGCCTTTCACAAACTTCATGAGGTCACCAGTTGTTGCTTCTGGGTTATCAATTAAGTGAAGTGTTGCATCAACCACTTCGCCCAAGTTGTGTGGCGGAATGCTGGTGGCCATACCCACAGCAATTCCTTGACTGCCATTGACCAAAAGGTTGGGAAAACGCGCCGGCAACACGATTGGCTCTTCTGCAGTGCCGTCGTATGTGGCAATGAGATCGACGGTGTCCTCATCAATGTCGGCAAGTAATTGCATGGCAAGTGGGTGCAGACGAGATTCGGTGTAACGACTAGCTGCCGGACCAAAGTCTGGCGAACCGTAGTTGCCGTGGAAATCAATAAGTGGATGACGCAGCGAAAACGGCTGAGCCATGCGCACCAACGCGTCATAGATGGCGCCATCACCGTGCGGGTGATAGCGCGCCATGGTGTCGCCAGTAACTCGAGCGCATTTGACGAATGGTCGGTCTGGGCGGAAACCCTGTTGGTCCATGTCCCAAATAATGCGGCGGTGAACTGGCTTTAAACCATCGCGAACGTCAGGCAATGCGCGCGACATGATGACCGACATTGCATAGTCAAGGAACGAGCGTTCCATTTCGTCTTGCAACTGCACCGGTTGAACAGAGTCGGGATTGGCAAACAAGTCGTCTTGTTTGGTTGGTGGCTTCTTGGGCGGTGCTCCGTCTGCGGCTCCTGCTGCTGACTTTGATTTATCGCTGCGCGGAGCAACCTTTTTGGCTGCTGCTTTTTTTCCTGGTTTTTTACTGGCCATTACACAAGTCCTTTACGCTTCGGCACTCGTTAGAAGTCGAGGTTGCGCACGTCACGCGCATTGGTCTGAATAAATTTCTTTCGGCTTTCGACATCGTCACCCATGAGCACACTCATAATGTCTTCGGCTAGTGCCGCCTCATCAACAGTCACCTGCAGCAACGTGCGTGTATCGGCCGACATTGTGGTGCTACGAAGCTCTTGCCAGTCCATTTCGCCCAAACCTTTAAGTCGTTGGAACTCTTTTTTGTGGTTTGGGTGCTCGGCAAGAAACTTCTCTTTTGCCGATTCATCTTTTAGATATATCTTTTCTTTACCAATTTCAGTTGAAAACAATGGTGGTTGTGCAATATAAATAAAGCCGCTTTCGACCATCGGTTTCATCTGTCGATAAAAGAACGTGAGCAGTAAGGTACGAATGTGGCTGCCGTCCACGTCGGCATCAGCCAAAATGACTACTTTGTGATAACGCGCCTTTGAAGCGTCGAATTCGTCGTTGCCAATACCGCCACCAATTGCGGTAATCAGTGTTTGGATTTCGGTGTTCTTCAACATCTTGTCGAGTCGAGCACGCTCAACGTTCAAGATTTTTCCGCGAATAGGCAAGATGGCTTGTGTGCGTGGATCGCGTGCATCTACTGCGGTGCCGCCCGCCGAGTCACCCTCAACAATGAACAGTTCGGTTTCGCTCGCGTCGGTGCTGGTGCAGTCTTTGAGTTTGTCCGGCATACCCGCACCTGCGAGTGCTGTTTTACGGCGAACGGCATTGCGTGCATTTTTTGCAGCAAGGCGAGCTTGTGCTGCAGCTACTGCTTTTTTAACAATACGGTTTGCTTCGGTTGGGTTTTCTTGCATCCATTCTTCGAGCCGTGCATTAGTTTCCTTTTGCACGAACGAACGGATAGATACGTTACCGAGTTTTGCTTTGGTCTGACCTTCAAACTGTGGTTCACGAAGTTTTACCGCAACGATTGCCGTGATTCCTTCGCGAATGTCTTCGCCTAAAAGGTTGTCGTCTTTTTCTTTCAGCGCATTTGATGCACGTGCGTACTTGTTGACTACCGAGGTAAGCGCTGTCTTGAACCCTTCAACGTGCATACCGCCTTCAACGGTGGAGATGCCGTTGGCGTAGCCGTAAATCCCTTCGTAATAACCGGTATTCCACTGCAGTGCAATGTCAACGGTTTGTTCGTCGTCGCTGCCTTCGTAATGCGCAACTTTAGTAAACAACGCTTCACGGGAAGCGTTGAGGTGTTTGACGAAGTCGACGATTCCGCCCTTGTATTGATACGTAATTGATTGCTTTTTATCGGTGCGTTCATCGTTAAAAACAACCTCTAAGTCTTTGTTCAAAAACGCCATTGTTTGAAGTCGTTCGGTAACTGTTCGCGCGACAAACTCGACGCCTTCGGAAGCAAAGATGGTTGGATCCGGCCAAAACGAAACAGTGGTTCCTGTTACCGACTTGTTTGGCGATGCACCGATCTTTGACAGTTTCGTTTTGGGTTTTCCACCATCAATAAACTCTTGACTGAAACGTTCGCCGCCGCGATCAACAACTGCAACAAGTCGTTTCGATAACGCATTCACTACCGAAACACCCACACCGTGTAGACCACCAGAAACTTTGTATCCTTCGCCACCAAACTTTCCGCCAGCGTGCAACACGGTAAGCACCACTTCAAGAGCACTTTTGCCTTTGTGTTGGCCGGAGGTATATGGATCAACAGGAATTCCGCGACCGTTGTCGCTGACCGCACAACCACCATCAGCAAGCAATGTGACCGTGATTTTGTTGCAGTATCCGGCCATTGCTTCGTCAACAGAGTTGTCCACAATTTCCCAAATGAGGTGGTGTAAACCCGTCAGCCCTGTGGACCCGATGTACATACCTGGTCGTTTGCGAACGGGATCAAGACCTTCAAGTACTTGAATGTCTTTTGCGCCATATGACGCCGAACCGGCGGTAGCCGATTTTTGAGCTTTGGTGGTTGCCATCACTTACCTTCTGAGAGAGCGCCAAATGTGTGGCGAGAAACACGATTGAGCAACATAAATAACACGGCTAAGTCTACCAATTACTTGCTTCGTGAATTGCGTTTTACACGCACATCGATACCAACAATGTTGCTACGTGTTGTTGCGGACAATGTGGTGAGAAGTTGTGGTTCAAGAAATCTCATCTGTGTGGCCCAACTCGATTCGGAGACTTCGACAACTAATCGCGAGTTTTCAAGTTTGATTGGCGTGACATGTTGCGCGACGTGCTCGCCGACAAGCGTCACCCAGTCGGAGAACACGCTGCTCACCACCTCGGCTGGTTCTGACCCAAGGCGAGTAAGCAACGAATTCAGCTCTGTTGACAGTCGACCCATACTGCCCATGCTTGCTTCAATGGCTTGTTCGTCATTTTTGGCATCTAGCCGCTCGGGTGTCTCACTGCTCATACACGTCCTTTTATCCTTCCGCGGAACTGGGTTCGGCGGAGTCGGCAACCACTGCCCCGTTTGCAATACGCACAATACGGTCGGGGTGAGCGGTGTCGGGCAGGTAGCCCGCGGTAGTGATGAGTACCTGTCCGTCGGGAAAGTGACGCAACAATGCGGCTGCTCGATATGGGTCAAGCTCAGAAAGGACATCGTCCAAAATCAGCACCGGTGGCGACCCGTATTCTTCGGTCATCATGCGGTGAACAGCAAGTCGCATTGCGAGAGCCAAGGTTCGCTGCTCCCCCTGTGAGGCATGGGTTCGAGCAGGCAATCCATTAATAAATAAGTCAATGTCGTCGCGGTGTGGTCCAACAGTGCTTGACCCTCGACGAATGTCATCTACTCGACACCGTGTCAGTTCGGTTGCTAAACCGATACGGCGCCAATCCGGGTCGTACCGCAGCTCAATGGGGGTGGCGCACTCAGCCAAGTCCTCATACGCTCTCGCCACTCGCGGAGACATACTGGCGATCACGCGTGCACGTTCGTCGCCCAATCGTGTACCTAAATCAGCCAGTTTCGTATCCCACACATCAAGTGTTGTGGATATGTCTGTGGTTATGCGGCCTGCAGATTGCTTCAACAATGCGTTGCGTTGCCGCAACACCTTTTCGGTTTCAGTACACAACGCGTCAAGCTTGGGTGTCAATGAAACCATTGCGTCATCGATAAATTCTCGTCGCACACTTGGTGCATCTTTCACAATTTCCAGATCTTCTGGGGAAAACACCGTCACCCGCAACACACCCAACAAATCTCGGGTGCGTGTGAGTTTTTGTTTATTCAACAGCGACCGGTTGCGACCTTCGCGCACAATTTCGGTTTCAATTAACGCTTCGCGGCCATCAGTGTGTAACACCATGGCTCGCAGTACCGCAGTAGGAGACCCTGTACGAATAAGTGCGTCTGTCGCTACACCACGAAAACTTTTCAACGTGGCTAAAAACGCCAATGCTTCAACAAGATTGGTTTTACCTTGGCCGTTGTTACCAACAACAGCAGTTACACCACTCGTGAGCTGAATGGTGCTCGCCGTGTAGTTACGAAAATCAATGAGTTCAAGATGTTGGATAATCACGCCGACACCTGGTACTCCAACACTTACACAGTGAGTCGTTGTGGCATGACGAGATAGAGGTAATCGTTAGCGCCGACCCCACGAAGTACTGCTGGGCGTTGCGGGTCGGTGGTTTCGATGGTGATCTCATCGCCTGAAACGGCTTCGATGCCAGATGCCAAATATTCGGGGTTGAAACCAACGGTCATCTCGGTTCCTACTAATGAACAATCAATCTCTTCCTCGGAGTTGCCAATGTCTTGTGTAATCACCGACAGTTTTAGTGAAGTAGCTGTCATCTCTAAGCGAACCGGCGTGGTTTCACGCGCAAAAATTCGACAACGTCGCACTGCCTCAAGAAACGGTTCGCGTGCAACCGTGAGCGTGTTTGGATACGAAGATTGAATGAGTTGGCGATAGTTAGGAAACTCAACTTGCAATAAATTTGTTGACAATGTTGCATTACCAACCGTAAACGTTGCTCGTTGCTCAGCCAAACACAGTGTTACTTCGTCACCATGATTCAACAAGCGTTGCAGTTCGCCTAGTGCGCGACTTGGAATTACCACTCGTTGTCCATGTCCCAAAATATTGGTGCCTGGTAAATCACGAACTGCAAGCCGATACGAATCGGTTGCAACAAGCCGCAGACCCTCTGGTTCGGCAGACATTAATACCCCTGTAAGCGGTAGACGTTGCATATCGGTGCTCGCTGCACGCACGACTTGACGGAGTGCTTCGGACAACAAGGGTGCCGAAAGTGTTACGGGTGGTGCACTCGCCGGTGTGATCTGAGGGAAGTCGCTGGTTGCAAATGTTGCAACTGTTGTTTGAGCGCGACCAGAGGAAATATGAACCTCTTCTCCTGCGGACTCGAATGTCACTTTGCCTTCTGCACTAGCTCGCACGACGTCACTTAACAATTTTGCGCTGGCAACAACCACACCATCTGCTTGCCCACCCACAGCCAGAACAAACTGGACCGACAAATCATTATCTGTGCACGACAAGGTGAGTTGGTCGCCCACTACTTCAAGTTTCACTCCTGATAAAGCAGGCATCGCATTATTGCGAGTGGATGCAACACGTGCCGCTGCACCAAGTGCTTCTGCCAATATTTCGCGCTCTACTCGAAACTTCATTGTCGTGCTCCTTGACAAATGTTATTCGTTGTTATTTGTGGATGTTTAGATAAAGAATTAATAACAGTAATAAGGCCTGTGAATTGTGGATGACCTATTGCAAACCCAAATAACACACGGAAACCCACCACACAGGCAGCAACCCTACGAGACACATCTTGCAACTGTGTAGTTCGTATAGCAGTGAATAACGATGAGTTATCCACTTGTCGCAGCATTGTTGCCCACATAGTTGTCCCCAGCATGTGATGTTAAGACGTCTTAAATTTTTGAACGAGTTCAGTTACTTGGTCATAAACTTGTTTGCGCTCACTCATCATTCGCTGAGTTTTATCTACGGCATGAATCACGGTGGTGTGATCACGACCACCAAACAATCGTGCAATTGCTGGAAAACTCAGGTCGGTGAGCTCACGAAAGACATACATCGCTGTTTGGCGCGCCTGAACAAGTGGACGCTGGCGGCTTTTGCCACGGAGGGCTTCAACCTCAAAACCAAGATGTTCGGCGATCTCCACAAGTAACTGTTCATCGGTGCGAGGTTTGACCGCGGTGCGGGTGAGCAAGTCGGTAAGCAGCTGTTGGGCCAACGCCACGTCCACCTGGGTTTTGTTCAGGCTTGAATATGCACCGACGCGGATGAGTGCGCCTTCGAGCTCACGAATATTGGTGGTGACGTTGTTGGCAATGAACTCAAGCACCTCATGAGAAACCGACGTGCGGTCGCGTTCAGCTTTGTTGCGCAAAATGGCTAGTCGGGTTTCCATATCAGGCGGCTGAATGTCGGTAATCAAACCCCAACGGAAGCGGCCACGCAAACGATCTTCAAGTGTCGGGATGGCATCGGGCATGCGGTCAGACGAAATCACAATCTGCTTATTTGCACCGTGCAACGAGTTGAAAGTGTGGAAGAACTCTTCTTGCAAACCTTCTTTGCCTTCCATGAACTGGATATCGTCGATCAACAACACATCCACTTCGCGGTAACGGCGCTTAAAGGCAGCAATCGTGTTGCTGCGAATACCATCCACATACTCATTCAAAAATGTCTCGGTCGAGACATACCGCACCTCGTAATGGGCGTAGTTTTGGTGAACGTAATATCCAATCGCGTGTAAGAGGTGCGTTTTTCCTAGACCAGCTGAACCATAAATAAACAACGGGTTGTAGGACCGCCCCGGGGTTTCCGCAACACGTTGGGCCGCTGCTAGAGCAAACTGGTTCGATGTGCCCTTAACGAAGGTTTCGAAGGTGTAGCGCGGGTTGAGCCCAACAGCAGTCCCTTTGCCATTGCGGCTTTTACTGGTGGTTGAGGTATTGGTCTGTGGTGTGGAAATGTTGTGATTGAGTTCGGCGGGCAACACATCGGGAGCGTTATTGTTAGCCAGCTGTTCGTGAACATCATCAGCTGTATTGGTTTGAACGTCGATGAGCAGTTGTCGTTCACTTGCCCCGACCTCGTCGAGTGCATCACGAACCAACGACATGTAACGGGTGAGGATTCGTTCTCGCACGTAGGTGTTGGGAACCTGGAGCCGAAGGCTCATCTTGTCGTCGGCAACAGCTACCGCGTCGTTAAACGTTGAGAACCACACCGCCTCAGAAACCTGAGCGCGGAGGACTTCGGCAGTTGCCCGCCAGACCGCATCGTGGGTTTCAGCACCCCGATTGTCTACTTGTAGATCGTTTTCCATAGTTCCTCTGTTGGTCTCAATTACGTACATACCGAGTTTCACATGGTGTGAAACTCAATAAAAACAACCGCTTCCGTTAACCGGAACCCGTGCCATGTGCTGTCCACAGCACTGTCCACAGGGTGTGGACACCCCCGCCGACACGAGGCAGGGGAAGCGAAGGTAGCAGGTTTTCCACAGGTGAAAAAAACCGAGAAATGCCTGTAGAGTTTTGTGCGTTGTAGTCCCATCGTTCAGCCCAATAGGTTGTTCGTCCAGCGTTGTCGAGAGCCCTCGGCACTAACCCGAGGAGGCGTGCGTGAAACGCACTTTCCAACCTAATAATCGTCGCCGTTCCAAGAAGCATGGCTTTCGCCATCGTATGAAGACCCGCGCAGGACGTGCCATTTTGAAGTCCCGTCGCGCCAAGGGCCGCCACAAGCTCTCGGCTTGATCGGCCGGATACGCCAACGGGAGATCTTCTCCCGACTGTCGAAGGAGGGAACATATGTTCGCTCCAACGGTCTGTGGTGTGTGATGTTGACTGACTCTTCTCTCTCGCAAGCCCATGTGGGCTATGCAATTGGCCGCTCACTAGGTGGTGCTGTGCTCCGCAACAAGATACGTCGCCAATTGCGTGAGATCCTCTCGACCCGCGAATCTGCTCTTCAACCCGGTTGGTATCTCATCGGGGTTCAGCCCCATGCTGCCAAACGGACCTTCGCCCAGCTTGGTGAAGCCATGGACAGCCTCCTTGCCAAGGCAGCAACGACATGAACCAGTCGTTTGCCACCCACAGTGATGAAACCACCACTGATGCCCCCAGGAGTGCAACACAACGATTCATGCTGGCAGCGATCGTGTGGTACCAAGGGTTACGCCCTGGACAACCATCTCCGTGTCGATTTTTCCCAACCTGCTCCGAATTTGGGTATGAAGCCATTGATACCTATGGCACGTTTCGGGGTGGCGTCATGACAGCCCGCCGCCTGCTGAGGTGCCGCCCATTTGGTCCTTCAGGCTTTGACCCGGTTCCTCAACTACATGAAACTCCCGACTCAGCCCCTACCGTCAGTTGCGACCATCTCACAAAGGATTGTTAACCACCATGTTTGAACTTGCCGCCCGACTGATTTCTGCGTTCTATGCGTGGACCCACAACTATGCGCTCGCGATCGGTTTGGTTGCAGTCGTTGTGATGTTGTTGATTACTCCACTCACCCTGAAAAGCACAAAAGGCATGCTTGAAATGCAACGGCTGCAGCCAGAAATGCGCCGACTACAAAATGAGTTCAAAGGTGATCGCCAAAAGTTAAACGAATCAATGATGATGCTGTACAAAGATCACAAAGTAAATCCAATGGCCTCATGTCTGCCATTGCTGGCACAAATGCCGATCTTCATCATCATGTTCCAAGCGCTAAGCGGGTTAACAAAACGTGGACCAGACGGAGTTAAGTTTGCACCAAAGTTTCTCAACGAATCCTCTGAGCTGTATCAGTCGTTGGTTGGCCAAACCAAGATGGAGGCATTTGGAATTGATCTCGCGCTCAACCCAATTGATGCAGTAAGTGAGAACTTTGCTAAAGGTTTAATCTACGTACTTTTGGTTGCAGCACTCGCAGGCATTTATTTCATTCAACAAAAGATGGTTGCATCACGAACTGTTAGTCCGAACATGTCGGCAACTCAGGCCAAATTAATGCAGTATCTGCCTGTTGTTTTTGCCGTATTTCAATTGTTCTTGCCAACCGGACTCATTGTGTATTACTTCGTACAGGCACTTATTCGAATCGGGCAACAGCAATACATAACGAAACGTTTTTACGGAAATGATTCATCGCTTGGAAGACAAGCAATGGAGGCTGGTGCACGCGCTCGTGAAATGTCGAAGAACGACAAAGAATCAAACAAACCGAAGAAAGAAACCAAGAAACCCGACGCACCTTTTGTGAGCAAGCGCGTGACTCCGCCAAAAGGTGGAGCAACTCCGCCACGTCGCTCTACTGGTGCGCCAGGAAAAAACCGAAGCAGCGCAATTCCGCGCAAACCAAAAAAGTCGTAAGACCATCACACGTAAGGACATCGTTATGGAATGGGTAGAAACAGCAGCAGAGACCATCGAGCTGGCTAAGGGATTAGCACTTGATCAGTTAGGCGTTGCAGAAGAAGACGCAGAGTTTGAGGTTCTTGACGAACCAAAACAAGGTTTGTTTGGACGAACCCGCGGAGAGGCACGCGTTCGCGCTCGAGTGCGCCCAAATAGCGTGCGAGGCAAGAATGAGCGCCGCGATAAGGGCGCAAAGCGTGGTCCAAAGAAAGATAGCGACGCAAAGGGTGGTCGTCGTGAGAAGTCGACATCAACCCGACCAAAACGTGAAGCGGCTCCTCGCGCTCCTCGCCCAGACATGCCGCCTGTTGATCCAGCCACTGTAAGTGCTGCTGCAACCACATTTCTTGATGGCATGCTTAAAGCAGCTGGTCTAACCGGTTCAGTCACGGTTCAACAGTCGGGTGAAGACATCGACATCAATGTCACAGGTGAGGGTGTATCCGTATTTGTAGGAACCAAAGGGGCAACCTTGATGGCAGTGCAGGATCTCACGCGAGTGGTCAGTCAGCGCCGACTTGGCGATCATGACACACACCTGCGCGTTGACGTTGCAAGTTACCGCGAGAAGCGCCGCGAAGCACTCAGTCGTTTTGCCCTTAAAGTGGCTAATGATGTAGTGGCCAGTGGGCAACCCCGTGTTCTTGAACCGATGAACTCTGCCGATCGCAAGATTGTGCACGACACCTTGGTTGAAGTCGGCGGAGTCGTGACTCGCTCGCAAGGCCAGGACCCACACCGGCGTGTGGTGGTTGCTCTCGCCGACGAATCCTCACCAGAGGCATAACTAGACTGCCCTTGTGGCAGATGTTGATCCCGTACAACATGAGGGGCTTCTGCGCGTCCTTGGAGACGCACAACGTATTGGGGCGTTGGGAACCCAACCCGTACACGAAATCATTGGTCACGCCGCAGCGTTTGTTGATGCCCTTCCTGCCTCAACTCAAACATGTGTTGATTTGGGCAGCGGTGCTGGAGTCCCCGGACTCGTCATTGCAATTGCTCGCCCCCACCTGCGGGTGACCCTCGTTGACCGCCGATCCAAACGAACCGACTCATTGGAGCGCGCAGTCCGGGTGCTTGGAATTCAGGATCGCGTGACCATCGTCTGCGCAGATGTTGAAGACTTCGCTCGACGCCCCGGTATCACGGGTTCTTTTGATGCTGCATGCGCCCGAGGATTTGGCCCCCCCGAATACACCATTCGGTGGTCATCCGAGCTGGTTCGATCTGGCGGTCTGGTCGTGGTGTCGGAACCCCCCGCCAAATCCCCTGATCGCTGGGAACACCTTCAACTAGGTTCACTTGGCATAACGGGATATGAACGAAAGGGTCGCGTGGCAGTGTTCCACGTGGAACATTCCTAGAACCCCCACTGGCAAAACTTAATGTTCCACGTGGAACACTGCCCGCCCGACATCCCACATAACCCCCAACACGAAGGGTATTCTTAGGGGATCATGAACACTCCTGCCGGCACCACGGGTCCATACCCAATCCCCCGTATTATTGCCATGGCAAATCAAAAAGGCGGGGTAGGCAAGACCACCACCACCATCAACCTTGGCGCCTGTCTGGCCGAACAGGGGTATCGGGTATTGCTGATCGACCTTGACCCGCAAGGGAATGCCTCAACAGGCCTGGGATTAAATACCCGAGATATGGAAACCAGCATTTATGACGTCTTGCTACACGAGACGCCAATTGAAGACTGCCTTGCTCCCACGGCAGTGAAAAATCTCTTTGTTGCCCCGTCAAACCTCGACTTAGCAGGAGCCGAGATTGAATTGGTGCCGGTCATGGGGCGGGAAACCCGTCTCAAAAAAGCCATCGACGCAGTGATTGATCAGTTTGATTATGTCCTCATCGACTGTCCGCCATCCCTTGGTTTGTTGACCGTTAATGGTCTTACCGCCGCCAACGAGGTGATTGTGCCCATCCAGTGTCAGTACTACGCCCTTGAAGGTTTAGGGCAGTTGTTGCGAAACGTCGATTTGGTGAGCAAAAACCTCAATCCAGGCCTGGGTGTGAGTCGGATTATCTGCACGATGTTTGACACGCGAACTAAACTTTCAGGAGATGTTGTCAGCGAAGTACGCGAGCACTTTGGCGACAAAGTGTGTCAAACCGTGATTCCTCATAATGTCCGACTAGCCGAAGCCCCTTCTCACGGCAAACCAATTACTACATTCGACCCGAATTCAACCGGGGCTAAGGCATATCGAGCAGTTGCACTGGAGGTGAGTGGTGGCGCGCAAGTCGGGACTCGGTAGAGGTCTAGAAGCACTGATTCCAACCGCATCGGGTGGGGTAGTTACGCCAGTTACGAACACGTCAGGTGTTGGTCTCATGGACATTGTGGTGTCATCAATTGACCCAAACCCCAACCAGCCTCGTGTCTTGTTTGATGAAGATGCACTCACCGAGCTCACTGCCTCGATCAAAGCGATCGGCTTACTGCAACCGATTCTGGTACGTCCCTCCACCACGGATGGCCGATACGAACTCATTGCCGGCGAACGGAGATGGCGAGCATCAAAACGGGCGGGCCTTACCGTTATTCCAGCCATTGTTCGTCTGACCGATGATGTTGCTTCGGTCGAACAAGCTTTGGTGGAAAATCTTCACCGTCAGGATCTCACGCCGCTCGAAGAAGCTGCTGCATATCAGCAACTACTTGAAGACTTCAATATGACCCATGAGCAAGTGGCGACAAAAGTAGGGAAGAGTCGGTCAGCGATAACCAACGCGCTGCGACTTCTAACATTGCCGCCCACGCTTCAACAATTCATTGCAGAGGGACGACTCACCGCCGGGCATGCAAAGGCACTGCTTGGCACACCTGATCGCGCACTTCAAGAACGACTCGCGCGGCAGGCTGTCGAACAAGGTATGACCGTACGAGCAGTTGAAGACGCAGTGCGGTTTGCCCTGAATCCTGCAACCACACCAGTAGGCACATCTATTGCAACGGGAACCTTTAAACCTGCGGGAACAACTACGCAACGTACGACAACGGTAAAAGAACCTGGTTTGCATGAACTCGAAGAGCTGCTTTCCGAGCATCTTGCCACCCCGGTGACCGTCACGCTTGCCGGAAAGCATGGCAAGTTGGTGGTCGAGTTTGCCGACCTTGAAGATCTTGAGCGGATTTACCGATTGATGACCGAAGGACCAGAACTTGATGAGTAAGGGCCTCAATCTCAATACAGGCTTGATGCTCAACCGTATCTAGAGGTTAAGCACAGCGTGTGCATAAACCTGTGGATAACTAGTGAAATGGGTTATCACACCATGCGGCAAGTGCTGTGCGCAGTGGGGTGACCAAGTCCAGCAATTCGTGTTCGCTCGTTCGGGGACCAAGCGTGCACACAACAGCGGGCATTCGTGTTTCACGGAGAACAGGGAGTTGCATTCCGCGCACCTCTGGATTGAGGTTGACAAAACCAGCAACGTGTTGAGCACACAGCTCTGCAGCCAACTTGCCGCCCGCCGAAACAAATGAGTCGGTTTGGTAGTACTCGAACCGCACTTCGGGAACTTCGCTAATGACAACCCCGAAGTAAAGGTCAGCCACAAAGGAGTTTGCCGTTTGTGCATGTGCGTGTGGGTTATCGCTTTCCACCGTGACCACATCGTCACCGGCTGCTCGCAGTTCACGCACCAATAAACGCGTGTATTTGGTGATCTGAGAGAAACTGCCCACGAGTATGCGCGGCCGGCTGTTGTGGTTTGCAGAGGCAAGCAAGGTTTCGTATTCTCGGACCGCGACGATGCCGGGACCAAGACCGCTTTGACTACTAGTTCGTTCGAGGGCACGAATGGTGTTCACACCACAGATTCCGTCAACCGTGAGTCCGTAGTTCTGCTGAAAATCGGTGAGTGCACGCAATGTGTTGGCTCCGAAAATTCCGTCTGCTCGACCACAATCGAAACCTAATTTTGCAAGCACTGATTGCAATAATGCAACATCATCACCACGCATATGTGGAGAGGTTAAATACAGCAATCGTGACCCAAAACCCCATGACGACTCGACTAGCGCCAACCACGTCACCGTGTCGCATTCACCGGATGCTGGCAAACCTCGTTGTTCTTGAAAAACCGTTACCGCAGCAGCGGTGCGGGTACAAAAAAGACCATGTTCACAGTCTGCTCTATCCAAAAGGGCAGCCGCAATCAACCGCTTCTGTAAATCATGTACCGCGTCACCGCGTTGATGAAGGCTTAGTGGGAAGACGGAAGAAATTCTGCAAGCTCCTGAAGCAATTTTCCTTTACCGACAGCACCAACAAGGCGCTTTGCTGCTTCGCCTTTATTGAACACAATCAACGTGGGAATGCTCATCACATTGAAACGCATCGCAATGTCGCCGTAATCATCAACATTGAGTTTTGCCACCGTTAATTTCCCTGCTTGTTCGGTTGCCAACTCAGCCAATACCGGAGCGATTGCTTTGCATGGTCCGCACCATTCAGCCCAAAAGTCAACGAGAATCGGGGTATCCGAGCCACCAATCGTTTCATCAAAATTGGCAGATGTAAGTGTGGTGATTCCTTGCGCCATGGTGTTTCCTTCGCTGTTGTGTACTGAAATAATACTTACTTCAACCCGTTAGGTGTTGGGATTATTCCACGCAATCACTATGCGTGTTGGTGTTCTAACCAGCGCTCACAGTCGAGTGCGGCCATGCAGCCCGAACCAGCAGCTGTAATTGCTTGTCGGTATGTGTGATCCTGAACATCTCCGCACGCAAACACGCCGGGAATGTTGGTGTAAGTAGAACCTGGTGTGGTGACAAGATAACCAGAGTCTTCCATCGTGAGTACACCCTTAAACAGATCGGTGTTTGGTCGATGTCCAATTGCGATAAACAAACCAGTTACAGGAAGCTCGCTTACTACTCCAGTGGCGGTGTCGGTCAGTTGTATACCCGACACTTTGTCTTCACCGTGTATCTGAGTGACACTCGAATTCCAGATAATCGAAATCTTTTCATTGTTAAATGCTCGTTGTTGCATAATTTTCGAACCTCGAAATGCATCGCGGCGCACAATCATGTGCACTTTCGAGGCAAATTTGGTGAGAAACTGCGCTTCTTCAAGTGCTGAGTCTCCACCACCAACTACCGCAATCTCTTGACCACGAAAGAAAAATCCATCGCACGTTGCACACGTTGACAAACCATGGCCGATAAGTCGTTGTTCTTCAGGCAGTCCAAGCATGAGCGATTGTGCACCGGTGCTGACAATCACGCTGTCGGCGGTGTACTCGGTATCGCGTACCCACGCACGAAGTGGCTGTGAACTGAAGTCAACTTTTGTCACTTTTTCGGTAATGAATGCGGCACCAAAGCGTGTTGCCTGTTCGCGGCAACGCATCATGAGTTCTGGCCCCATGATTCCCTCAGGAAAACCAGGAAAGTTTTCAACTTCTGTGGTGAGCATGAGTTGTCCACCTGGCTGATCTGATGTTGAAGACGGTTCACCTTCGATGACAAGGGGGGATAGCCCAGCACGCGCTGTATAGATAGCCGCCGTCAGACCAGCGGGACCCGAACCAATGATGAGTACTTTGTGATGTTGAGACATGGGATCACGAACCTTTAAATAGAGGAAGTAGCAAACAACTTAGTCGCGAGGACGACGTTTGCGCATCGCAAGTGCACCAAGCAACAAAAAGATTCCAGCAAGGGCAAAGTATGCAACCCACACTGCGGTGTCATGGCTTAACCAAATATCTCCGAGTGAGACACATGCTCGCATCAATCCGATGAGCAGCAAGATCAGGCAGAACAGCACTCCAACAAGCGCCATTGTTCCAAACACCAGACCACGAATAACAGCGATGAGTGGGCGGGTGGTGTGATCGCGAACAAAGGCAATCCAGCGATCGATGAAATCAACCACTTTTGAAGACCAGTTTGGATCGGTAAACGGGTTCGAAACCATTGAGTTCAGGCTAACCCTCGGTAAATGCAATGCCCGCCAGAGTTCCAGAGTAAGGAAACTGTGCTGTGCACTGTGAACTCTTGCCAGCTTCTCGAATCTTGATCAGCAAATACTGGGCAGGGTTGTCTATTGCGAAACTCGCCCGTTGGCGTTTGGTGTTATATCCGCGAGAAATACTGGTGCCCCAGCCGTCAATATCGACGGGCGGGGCATCGTTTGAGGCGTAGATATCAATCGCCCATGGGGCATTGTGCATTCCGATACGCAAGGTACCTGTTGCAGGACGCGTTAAGTGTAGAACCAAGCCAACAAACCCTTTGCTTCCGAAGTATTGATTGTCATAACACGATGTGGACCACACCGTGGCAGGGTCACCATCTAACAAATTGGGTAGCAGTTCGTCATTTTCAACACCATCATCTCCCATTGGGTCAAACGTTGATAGCGATGCAATTGCAACAGGCTCAACTGGGACGGGCTCAATAATCGGAGCTTCTTGCGTTGTTGTGTCACCAGAAACTTGCCACAACAAAACTCCTGCCAACACGCTGAGAGCACTGAGCCCAACGAACATTCTGCGCAACGCATACGAACCATGTTTAGGTCGCGGACGACGGACATGTTCGTAGTGCGTTTCAACAGGCTCGGTGGTTTCTTGGACGTTGTGCAAACCTGATGGTGGTGTCAGTTCTGTGGTGGTGTCGTGGGCTCCCGTAAGCGCTGCACGTAATGCAAGCTTTGTTTCATGTCCGGTTGCGTAGCGGTGTTCGGGATTGCGAGCGAGTAATTTGTGAATGACGCGGACAAGTTGAGGCGACAACGATGGACGCAAGCGCGCAAGATCTGTAGGTTCACGTTGCAGTCGTGCTAATGCGGTGTCGGCATCAGATTCACCTAGGAATGGCACTCGACCAGAGAGACATTCGTAGAGCACTAAACCAAGTGAATACAGGTCTGATCTTCCGTCAAGTGGCTTACCCCGTACTTGTTCAGGTGCCAAATATTTGGCGGTGCCCATCATGATGTTGTCGTGTGTGAGGTCTTCTTCACCCGAAGTTATTGCTTTGGCAATTCCAAAGTCCGTCAGCAACACCTGCCCCTCGGGGGTAATCATGATGTTTCCAGGCTTCACGTCTCGGTGAATGAAATTGTTTTCGTGAGCCTCGTCAAGTGCTGCCGCAACAGAGATTCCGATATGAATGGTGAGTTTTGGTCCAAGTCGCTTTTGTTTATCCAACAGTTCACGCAGGCTCTTACCCTTAACCAGTTGCATGATTACCGCTTGTTGCCCCTTGTGTTCGATGCAGTCATACACCGCAACGATGTTGGGGTGAGAAATACTTGCGCTAGCAATTGCCTCGCGTCTAAAACGTTCTGCCAGTGTTGGGTCGTTAACTAAATGAGGGCGCAACAGCTTGACGGCAACTTTGCGACTAAGAAATGTGTCGGTTGCCAACCAGACCACAGCCATTCCGCCGTGAGCAATTTTGCGTTCAAGGCGGTAGCGACCACCGATGAGGCTGGGGAGCACCTGTTTATCATCCATCGCTGCCATGCGACGCTAGTGCTGAAACCCCATATCAATCGGGGATATCTCGCAAGTTATGCAGTATGGAATGCAACTCCGATGGTGCCAGCCCCAGTGTGTGTGCCAACAATCGGTCCAATATCACCGACAATGATTTCACCTGAGTAGACACTGCGCAATTGTTCAACGAACGCTTCGAAATCGGTGCAGTTTGCTTGCAGTACTGCAAGGTTTTCAATCGGGCCCGCTTCGCGAACTTTGTCGATCAAAAATGCGAGTGCCTTACTGCGAGTGCGCTGTTTGCCACCTTCTTCGATCTTGCCATCAATGACTTCAATGATCGGCTTGATCGAAAGGGCTGACGCGAGCATGGCTTTGGCACCACCGATGCGACCACCCTTTTTGAGGTTTTCCAGAGTGTCTAGTGCACCCCACACCTTTGATCGTTGTGCAAAGGCATTGCCCGCCTCTGCAACCTGGTCAAGTGTTGCCCCGGTCTGTGCAAGGCGAGCGCATGCAAGCACGGTGATTCCCTGACCCATGCTTGCCGACAAACTATTGATTACGCGTACAGAAATATGCCCAGATACTGCTTTCGCAGCAAGCTCGGCGCTTTGCATGGTTGCCGATAACACTCCTGATAATGCAACCATGACGATGCCGGTGGCACCTTCCGATGCCAATTTACGAAACTCGGCTTCAAACTGTCCAGGAGATGGGGCAGCAGTTTCAGGTAACACAGGTGATGAATCGCAACGAGCCCAGAACTGCTCCTTGGTGAGGTCTTGGCGGTCGATGAATTCTTGTTCCCCAAATCGAACCGAAAGCGGCACGATAGAAATGTTGTATTGGTCAACAAGATGCTGCGGCAGGTCGCATGCACTGTCCGTCACGATTCGAATAGTCATGTCTCTTAGCGTAGTGCAGGATGGTTTTCGGCTGCTTTCGTGCGATTCTTTTTTCGCCAATGCGAAACCCACCATGACATCAGCAGCAAAATTGCTACTCCAGAGGCAAGTTGTCCAAGTCCAGCAAGGGCGTTTACCCGCGCACTGAGCCGGATGCGCTTGCCAACCTGCGTCAGGCCATCAGGCGTATACAAGACAACTTCCAGTGGGAACGTTCCGTTTGCACGGGCGACCACCGGAATGACCAGGTCGGTTGCTGAGTTGGCATCAATCCGCACAATTTGTGGTTTTTCGGGAAAGGAAAGTTTTGCACTGGACAGAGTGACAAGGACTGACAATGGATTACTTGAACTGTTGCGCAACTGAAGTCGTAAGTCACTCGTTTTTCCACCGAGAGTAAATGTCAAAGACTCAGGAATACTCACTTGCGCACGAAACGACCGTAATTTGGCAGTCAACCCTCTTGTGTAATCAGCAAAGCGATCGGAGTTCAGAGTGTCACTCTGAACTAAGAGGAGCGCGTCATCCCACCACATTCGCTCGGTGATGGGCGCGTCCAGCATTGTTGCAGTTGATGCGATAATCGAAGCCAAGTCCGTTATCGAGGAACGCCGTGAGGAGAGATCAACCTCTGTTGATGACGGCATGCGCACTGGAGTTGACGCAGCCGTTGGACGCGGAATTGCTGAAAGAGGACGCAGTGCTAACTGTGGAGCACGCGACATTGCAACCAACAACGAATTTAGCAATACAGGATTTGGAACCGATCCATCCAAAGTGGACACGATGACATGATCACGCAATGTTTGAGTTTGAAAGCGAGAAAGTTCGGATTGCTGCGTGATGAGTTCGGCGGCAATACCGATACCTGCAAGCACGGGATTGCTCGTTGATCGAGACAGAGAAGCGGCATACACAGGATCAGAAACACCGAGAGAAACACGTGGGCCATCAGGCGCTACATAGTCTGCGCGGTACTGCAAAGAATATGAACTAAGTGATCCAAACGACCGCGCCGCATTGGGCGAAAACACCACATTGGTGTAACCCAATTGTGCAAGCAAAGAGATTCCCTCGCGCGAGATCGGACGAGTTGAAAACCACGTGCGGGGGTTGATCGGCGCATCGCCGTTGCGGAGATTGAGGATTTGTTTACCGCGGTCTAGTTGCTGAATAAACACTGTTGAAAGATTTGACTGTTGAGCAGACGACACATCAAATGGAACAAATGTTGAAGCAAGTAATTGGTGACGACTCAATGCAAGTTGCAATGAACCAAGCAATGCTGCATCGTTGGGGTTTTCAGATAATGCAAGACTGTTGAGCAACTCTGGTGAAACCGAGAGTGACATCACCCCTCCTTCGCCGGAAAGTGCGCCTACCAGGTTTTGCAGGGTTCTTCGAGTGCTATCAACAATTGCGATATCGCCATTAGGAAGCTGGTTTACCGGTGGGACAAACTCGGCAACAACTGACACAGACAACGTATTACTACTGGTTTGAACGGTAATGAAGTTGATAAACGTGGTGAAGCGAAAACGTTCGACGGTCCCCGTCCGCAACGAAAGCGAAACGGGATAGACACCAGTTTTTCGGATATTGATTTCGTCCGGCGCCGAACCGCTGGCAATAATTGCAACGAGGTCACCGTTTTCGTTAATAGTTACATCGCGGATGTCAATGTCGATGGTCTCAACAACTTGTGTAGGTGGTGATCCTTGAGTGATTCGGCGCACTTCAGCGCGTGATGTTGTTGCTGTATGGACCTCAACCCGCAACACCGTCTGTGGGGTGGTGAGCAATTCCTGTTTGGTGTTGTTATTGGGAATTGAAAGTACAAATCGAAACTGTCGACCGATTGATACGTTGAAGTTCTGGCCAATCAGGCGTGCTTCAATTTTGTCGGGCAGTGTGGTTGGCTGATCCGCAGAGAGCGGAGCTTGAGTTAGCGAGACTGGGACGATTAATGCAATGCAGGCAACCATGCATCGCATGATGCGACGAAAAAAAGTGCGAGACATCACTATTTGACGGTAGTCGGCAACACCGTTCATGATGCACCAACCTCTAACCTACGAAGTGTGATTCCTCCACGCTTTGAGCCCGTATTGGCCGAACTTCAACCTTTAGGAGCGATGTTTTCGAGCGCAACCTTTCGGCTGTATCTCGTTGGTGGAATGGTTCGGGACCTATTGCTTGATCGGGCAACTGATCAGTTGGATTTTGACCTGACCACCGATGCAACCCCTCCGCAAATCAAGAGTTTGTTATCAGGTTGGGCTGACGCTGTGTGGACTGCGGGAGAGCGATTTGGAACAATCTCGTGTCAGAAAAACGGACGAACATATGAGATCACCACTCATCGTGCTGAGGCTTATTCTCCTGATTCACGCAAACCTGAAGTGCAGTTTTCTCTTGATATCAACACCGATTTATCACGACGTGACTTCACCGTCAACGCCATGGCGCTTGAGATTACGGCCGAACAACCGATACTCGTAGACCCATTTGGAGGGGCAACTGACTTGATTGCACGAGTGTTGCGTACCCCGCTTTCACCGACAGAAAGTTTTAGTGATGATCCGCTACGGATGATGCGGGCAGCACGTTTTATCTCCACACTCAAACTTGAACCAGTTGCCGAACTTGTTGAAGCCGTTAAAAGCATGCACGAACGGCTCAAGATCGTGTCGCCTGAGCGCATTCGTAATGAACTCGACCGGCTGATGGTCACCGAGTTTCCGAGTTTGGGTTTGTGGTTTTTAGTGGATACCGGACTGGCCGCACATTTTTTCCCCGAGTTACCAGCAATGAAACTTGAACAAGATCCCATCCATCGCCATAAAGACGTACTCACGCATACCTTTGCCGTTGTAGAAAATGTTCAACCGAATGCAGCACCTAACTTTGATTTTCGTATTACCCGCTTAGCGGCGTTATTTCATGACATCGGCAAACCAAAGACTCGGTCATTTAAAGACGGCAAAGGTGTCACGTTCCATCATCACGAAGTGGTGGGTGCACGAATGTCACGTGATCGGTTAAAGGCTTTGCGTTACTCATCTGAAGATGTTCACGCAATTACCGAACTCGTTGCGTTGCACTTACGGTTTCACACCTATCAAATGGGCTGGACCGATGCAGCAGTTCGCCGGTATGTGCGTGATGCAGGAAAGTATCTTGCCGAACTAAACGTACTTACGCGCTGTGATTGCACAACCCGAAACGAGAAAAAAGCTCTTACGTTGGCAAAGAGAATGGATGAACTCGAAGCGCGCATCAACGAGTTGGCAAAACAGGAAGAAATTGCTGCAATGCGTCCCGAACTTGATGGTGCGGCAGTGATGGAGCATTTACAACTTCGACCAGGCCGCGAAGTCGGGGCTGCGCTGGAGTTTTTAATGGAAGTCCGCCTTGAAGAAGGCTTGCTTGGTGAGGACGAAATTAAATTGCGTCTTGATCAGTGGTGGGCGAGACAAGCAAAGTAAATCGGACTATCGTTCGCAAGCATGGTGTTTCGACGCAAAGCCGGCTGGTTAAGCGCACTCAGCATTACGGGAGATGACGGAGAAACTGTTGGTGGTGTAATTGATCACCGACTTAGCAGACGTACTCTGATCAACGAATATCGCAAAGGCAGGCTTCGCCGCGACCAAGTGTGTGACGCTCATCCAGATTTATTGCGCGCAGCACGAAACTTTGGCGACGAGACTCAAGTGCGATGTCCAATCTGCCAAGAAGACAATGTTGTGCTCGTGACGTATGTGTTTGGTCCGCGACTTCCGCATCATGGTCGGTGCATCACTCGTCCAGACGAACTTGAAGAGTTTCGACGGATGGCACAACAGGAGATAGCTCATTCAGAGATACGTGATTCACGATTCACTGCATATGTTGTGGAAGCGTGCCGATTGTGTAAGTGGCACCACCTGCTCCGCACGTTGCCCCTCGTCGATCCAGGCGTGACGACCGATGAACCTGTGCGGCGTGCGCGATATCGCCAGTAACAACCTTCATTTCGGCACCGTGTAACAGGGGTGTGGCACACTCCGAATGTGCCGATACGATCCAGAGTCCTTATCCACCCTGCCCCCTCGGGGGCTCCAGCCTCGGCTGGATCCGAAGGGAGTTATCACGTTTATGCGTGCATATGAATTAATGGTCATCATGAGCGGTGCGTCGGAAGAGTCGGTTGCTCATAGCTGGATTAACACGATCTCGAAAGCAGTGACTGCTGCTGGTGGATCGGTTCACGGCACACCTGATTGGTGGGGTAAGCGTCGTCTTGCATACCCAATCAACAAGCAATCCGATGGGTACTACGCGGTGTTCAACCTCTTAGCCCCAGGCGGCGCACTCGACGAAGTCGAGCGCTCATTGAAGCTCGCGGACGATGTACTCCGCCACAAACTTCTCCGTTTGCCAGATCAGGAAGCAGCTAGCCGCGGCATGATCGCAGCTAAAGCCTGATCTCCATTTATTCATTCATTAACTAGGAGACCTTCATGGCAGATAACACCATCACTCTCGTGGGAAACCTCACCCGCGACCCAGAACTTCGCTTCACCACGTCAGGACGTGGCGTCGCTTCTTTCGGCATCGCCGTAGGACGTCGTTACCAAGTCAATGGTGAGTGGCAAGAACAAACGTCATATTTCAATGTCACTGCGTGGGGCCAACTTGGCGAAAACGCAGCAGCGTCACTGACCAAGGGTGCTCGCGTTGTGGTCACCGGTCGTCTTGAGCAGCGTGAGTACACCACGCGCGAAGGCGACAAGCGCACGGCAATTGACGTCATTGCAGATGAACTCGGACCAAGCCTTCGTTGGGCAACCGCGCAAGTTGAGCGCACTCCACGAACCGATGGTCAGGGTGCCCCAAAGGGTGGCGCAAGCCCAGTGGGCGAGTCCAATCCGTTTGACAGCGGCGAAGAACCATTCTGATTTTACGACGTACACGACTAACACTCATCGCATAAAGGAAACACATCATGACCAGTAAAAAGAACAAAGAACGCGCCGCGAAAGCGGCGATGCGCAAATATAAGAAGCGCCCGAATGTTTTGCACGCCGAAAAGGTTGGCTACATCGACTACAAGGATGTCAACTTACTGCAGCGTTTCATGTCGGATCGCTCGAAATTGCGCGCTCGTCGTATGAATGGCAACACCGTTCAGCAGCAACGCGACGTTGCTCTTGCAGTAAAAAATGCGCGCGAAATGGCACTCTTGCCATACACAAAGCGCGTTGCCTCTGCTCGCGCACCACGTCGTGGCGAAGAAGATGGTTCATACAACGATCGCCCACGTCGCTCACGCGATCGCGACTCCAATGAATCATTGGCCGATACATACAAAGACGTCATCGAAGCCGCCGTAGAAGCACCTTTTGAAGACGAAGTAGTGACCGACACAGTAGTAACCGAGGAGGCAGCATCATGAAAGTCTTGCTTCGCAAAGATGTATCTGGCATTGGCCGACGGGGTGACATTGTCACCGTTTCGTCTGGTCACGCACGCAACTTTTTGTTGCCAGGCGGCTTGGCAATCCTTGCTACCGACGGTGCGGTTACTCAGGCAAACTCGATGCGCCGCGCTCGCGATTTGCGAGAAGCAGCAGACCGTGACGCAGCATTTGCTATCTCGGCAGAGCTTGCTAAGCACACCGTAACAGTGAAGGCGAAAGCAGGTGCAGAAGGACGCTTGTTTGGTTCAGTAACTGCAAACGACATTGTCGCTGCAGTAAAGGATCAAACATCAGTAGTACTCGACCGAAAATACATCAACATCGAAACACCAATCCGAACGGTTGGCGCTCACCAAGTGAGTGTTGCATTGTTTGACGGTGTGAGCGGTGTGGTGTCGTTGTCGGTTGTTGCACAATAGAAAAGTGTCACTAGCGCCTCACAGCGCCAACTAGGCAAGGCCGTTGTATGTCGAACACAGGTGAGAGTCGATCAGATTCACGTTCTGGGTCTCGCAGTGCACAGCGTGTGCCGCCACACAACCTTGACGCTGAAGCATCTTTGCTTGGTGCCATGTTCCTCTCGCGAGAGGCAATTGGTGTAGCCGTCGAACGTGGTGTGCACGCAGATGAGTTTTATAAACCGGCTCATCGCCACATCTTTGATGCAATCCGCTCATTACACACAGGCGGTCAACCCGTTGATCCAATCACTGTTGCTGACGAACTTCGGCGTGCGCAGTTACTTGATGATGTTGGCGGCCTGGAAGAACTGCTTGCGTTGCAAAACGCAACACCTGCGGTATCAAGTGCTGAGCGTTATGCAAAAATCGTTCGCGACACTGCAAAACTACGCCGACTTATTGGTGTTGCTGGTGATATTGCCGAAATTGGATACAGCGAACCCGACGACGTTGATCGCGCACTTGATTCGGCCGAGAGCAAGATTTTTGATATCTCAGAAAGCCAAGTTGGAGACAACTCAGCTCGACTTGACGTACTGATTAAAGAGGCGATGGATCGTCTCGAAGAACGAGCAAGCAATTCAGAAACGATGACAGGTGTTCCCACCGGATTTGTCGACTTGGACAAAGTGCTACTTGGATTGCAACCAGGAACACTCAACATTGTCGGAGCTCGTCCTGCAATGGGAAAGAGCGCATTCGCGCTCGGGATTGCGGTTCACGCTGCACAGCACGTGAATAAACCCGTCCTCTTTTTCTCATTGGAAATGGGTAAAGCCGAACTCTCTCAACGAATTTTGGCTAGTGAAGCACGCGTTGATGGAACGGTGCTGCGAACAGGTCGCCCAACTCCAAAAGATTGGACAAAGATCGGCCATGCTGTTGGACGTTTAGATGTTCCATTGATTATCGACGACAGCGCAGGCACCACAGTTGGTCAGATTCGTGCGAAAGCCCGCCGAGTGGCAAGTCGTGAAGGTGGACTGGCATTGATTGTGATCGACTATTTGCAGTTGATGGGCGGCGATGGACGACCAGAGAACCGCCAGTTAGAAGTCAGCGAAATCAGTCGAAAACTCAAACTCTTGGCGCGCGAATTTAATGTTCCCGTTTTGGCACTCAGCCAGTTAAGTCGTCAGCTCGAAAGCCGCCAAGACAAGCGACCAACGCTGTCTGACTTGCGAGAATCTGGTGCACTTGAGCAAGACGCTGACGTTGTGATGTTTTTGTATCGCGGCGAAATTTATGAAGCCGATCCGAACCTCAAAGGATTTGCAGAAATCAGCGTAGCGAAGCACCGTGCCGGACCACTTGGTTACGCCAAGCTCGCATGGCTTGCCACATACACACGGTTTGAAAATATGGCAATGGATAATGCCATTGAAGAGTCGTTTGGCGACTAACCATGTTTTTGGGCGAAGACATTTTGATTTGGTTAGTGCTCGCATTAGGCGGCGCGATGTGTGCTGGCAACATCCTTGCTCTTGTGAAACCTCCAGCAAAGACCGAAGAAGGGTCATTGTCGCACGCACCTAAAGCACGGTCACTAGTAATGGCC
>JAURJB010000017.1 GCA_030832455.1 Acidimicrobiales bacterium | reverse complement strand
GCAACAGATTCTTCTCAACTATTTGAAAGCACGCGTAACCAAGCAGGGTGACAAATAAAGAGCCTCCGATGATTAACACTAGATAGGGCGCACCTTCCCAAAACCGAGCTTGCAATTTTGCAAATACAGGTATCAGAAATGCTTGCGCCAAATAAATGCTGTAGGAGCCATCTCCTATAACTGTCATGACATTGGAACCAGATTGTCTAACTCCTGCCGCTCCGAAAACAATCAACGCAGAAGGGATACCCCAAATAATGGAGCGATCAATTGATCCTACATTGATAAATCCAGTTAGGAGCACAAAGATCGATCCAAGCAAGACCGACCCTGAATACACACGAGGATGAAAACTTCTGACAAAAAATATGGCCGCAATAACCATCCCAAATATAAATTCCAATGCGATTGAACCGATATAACCAAAAGCTACGCAAGCCGAAATTATCAACGAAGCTATTGCAATTGAAAGCCAAATTTTTCGGGCATACAGAGAAATGAAAAATACCGAGTAGAAGACAAACTCGTATTCAATCGTCCATCCTGTAAAAACCAGAGTCTCTTTCTGCAGAAACAGCCCACAAGCCAACAACATCGAAGCAACAAATCGATCTAATTCAAACTCATTAGTCCTAAACATCCCTGGCAGTAAAAGCAATACAAGAGCCATTGTCAGCGTAAGGATCCAGTAAAGAGGCGCAATTCTCAGCAACCGATTACGAAGGAATCTGAGAGGGCTAGTTTTCCTATGAACCTGGATATAGACCATGACAAACCCAGATATCACGAAAAACAAGTCAACACCCGAAGCCCCGAGTTTGAGGAAATACGAATTGATCCAGTTCTGGTAGTCGTATGAAGAAAGTGCTCCAGATAGATGGAACACAACAACAAAGAGGCAAGCCACAGCTCTGAGAGTTTGAAGATTATTGAGCTTTGAATTTTCAGCCATGGTTCAACAACTCATTATCGAATTCCATGCACTGGGCATGTAAGAGATGTTAGTGGGAGCATTAGCCACAATAACTACACAGACACATTGAACATCCTCTGCACGCATGGCATTTGAATTGAAATTCTTTATTGCGCCATTTTTTCTTGCAACCTACGGTCAAGTGTTTCGAGATACTGCTCGGTTGTTTGCCAAGGTGCGCTTGCTCCACCAACAAGCAACGAAAGATCTTTTGTCATTTCGCCACCCTCAACAGCCTCAACACAGACCTGCTCAACTTTGCGCGCAAAATCAATTAGCGCTGGCGTGTTATCCAACTTGCCGCGATGCTCTAGGCCTCGCGTCCATGCGTAGATGGATGCAATCGGGTTCGTAGATGTCTTCTTGCCAGCCTGGTGATCACGGTAGTGGCGGGTAACCGTGCCGTGTGCCGCTTCGGACTCGAGCACTCGCCCGTCTGGCGTGGCCAGCACTGATGTCATCAGCCCAAGTGAACCAAACCCTTGAGCAACGATGTCGGACTGCACGTCGCCGTCATAGTTCTTGCATGCCCACACGTATCCACCTTCCCAACGCAACATGCATGCAACCATGTCGTCAATGAGGCGGTGTTCGTACGTGAGGCCTTGCTTGTCAAAGCGTTCTTTGAACTCTGCGTTGAATACCTCTTCAAACAAATCTTTGAAACGACCGTCATATGCCTTCAAGATGGTGTTCTTCGTGCTGAGGAACAGCGGATAGTTGCGCTGCAGCGAGTAGTTCATTGTTGCGCGAGCAAAATTGCGAATTGAATCGTCAAAGTTATACATGCCCATCACCACGCCAGAGCCTGTGAAATCGGCGACTTTCATCTCGATTGGCTTGCTGCCATCTTTAGGGACATACGTCATCGTTACGGTTCCCTCGCCCGGAACACGAAAGTCTGTTGCCTTGTATTGGTCACCATGAGCGTGACGACCGATCACAATTGGCTTTGTCCAACCAGGAACAAGCTTGGGAATGTTGTTGCAAATGATTGGCTCACGGAACACCACGCCATCAAGGATGTTGCGAATGGTTCCATTGGGCGACTTCCACATTTGCTTCAGATTGAACTCTTTTACACGCGCCTCGTCTGGTGTGATGGTTGCGCACTTCACGCCAACACCGTGTTTCAGGATCGCATGTGCCGAATCGATCGTTACTTGGTCATTCGTTGCATCACGATGTTCGATACTGAGGTCGTAGTACTCAAGGTTGATATCGAGATACGGAAGGATGAGACGATCCTTAATGAAGGACCACATAATGCGCGTCATTTCGTCGCCATCGAGCTCGACTACGGGGTTGACCACCTTGATCTTTGTTGCCATTACTGTGCTCCGATCCTGAACATCACCAACTTGTATCTGACTTGTACACAATAGCCCACCATTCCCTAATATCTAGTCGTGGACTTCACCTGGTCAGATGAACATGTTGCCTTGCGCACGCGGGCTCGTGAAGTCGCCCAAGATGCAGTGAACACATACGGTCGCTTCAATGACACGTGGATGAACGGATACTCGAAAGAGTTTTCGCAAGAACTCGCAGGTCACGGATGGATCGGCATGACATGGCCGACCGAGTTTGGCGGTGGAGGAAGACCACCGATCGAACGACTTATCGTTGCAGAAGAGATGATTGCAGCAGGTGCGCCAATTGCCGCATCATGGTTTGCAGATCGACAGATGGGCCCTGCACTCATCACATACGGCACACCCGAGCAGCAAGACGCGTTTTTGCCCGACATGCTCGCTGGAAAAACCACTTGGTGCATTGGCATGAGCGAACCCAACGCAGGAAGCGACCTTGCATCACTCAAAACCTTCGCGCAACGTGATGGTGATGAATGGGTAATCAACGGTCAGAAAATCTGGACCAGCTTTGGCGAGGTAGCCGACTACTGCTACCTCATCTGTCGCACCAGCAATGATGGCCCGCCACATGCAGGCATCAGCGAAATCATCGTTCCGATGAACACCCCGGGAATCGACGTTCGTCCGATCCAGGACATGACCACCAATCGCCACTTCTGCGAAGTGTTTTACACCGATGTTCGCGTGCCAAAAGTCAATCTTGTTGGCAAACAAGGCGGTGCATTTGCGCAAACTATGCGCCAACTTGAACACGAGCGCGGGGGTATCGACCGCCTGGTGTCAAACAAAGCTTTGTATGACATGGCAGTCAAGCGTGCCGACACTTCCGACTCTCGCGTGCGACAAGAGATTGCCGACATCGAAATTAGATACCGCGTTGGACGCATTTTGGTGATTCGGGAAACACTCAAGCAAGCACCTGCAGGGTTTTCTGCTGCCACAAAATGTTTCTGTACCGAACTTGAAACCAAAATTGCCAACTTTGTGTTCAAGGTATTTGGTGCAGACGCGATGATGTGGGACGACGTCACACAAGGGCTTGCCTACGCCTCGGGATACACCATTATGGGTGGCACCTCGAATGTCATGCGTAACATTCTTGGAGAGCGAGTACTCGGATTACCAAAGGAGCCTCATGCATCCCGTTGAGTTATCAACACAGGTCATTGATTCGGGAATAGTTGACCAACCGCTCAACCGTGTAACCAACGAGATCACCGAACTAGCCGACAATCTTGCGATCGTCGAAAGTTTTAGCCACAGCGTGGTGTGGGACACAGGCGATGGCTTGATGTGCTTTGATGCTTCGGGAGCAGGCAGCGGAAGCGCAGTCGTTGACTCCATCCGCTCATGGAGAAAGGCGCCGATTAGCACCCTGGTCTACACACACGGACATGCCGACCACGTTGGTGGAAGTTTTGCTTTTGCTAAAGACGCAGAGAATAATGGCGCACCAAAACCACACGTGATTGGCCACGAAAACGTTGACGTTCGCATCGATCGCTACAACACCACTAATGGCTGGAATGTGGCGATCAATCAACGCCAATTTGGCGGCACTCGCTCGGAAATGGGTCTTAGCATTGGCGAAAATCTGCAACGGTTCCTGCCGCGTAACACCATGCGCACCGATGAATCTTTCCGCGAGCAACTCACCATCAAGGCCGGTGGCACGCAAGTGGAGTTCCATCACGCGAGAGGCGAAACCGATGATCACTTGTGGGGATGGATCCCTGAAAAGAAATGGATCTTCACCGGCGACTTTGTGATTTGGAATTATCCAAATGCAGGCAACCCACAAAAAGTGCAGCGTTATGCACTTGAATGGGCTCAAGCATTGCGCAGGATGATCGCGCAAGGCCCCGAGCTCCTGCTCCCCGCCCACGGTCTACCCATCGAAGGCAAGGCACGCATCGCCATGGTGCTCGATGACATCGCATCATCACTCGAATCACTCGTCATGCAAGTGATCGACATGATGAATGCAGGTGAAACTCTCAACACCATCATCCACACGGTCAAAGTTCCACAACACGTTCTTGACAAGCCCTACATGCGTCCGTTCTACGACGAACCCGAGTTCGTCGTGCGCAACATTTGGCGCTTGTACGGAGGCTGGTGGGATGGCGCTGCATCACGTTTAAAGCCAGCACCCGACGCAGTTGTTGCCCAAGAACTTGCAGCACTTGCCGGAGGCGCTCATGTATTAATCAAGCGCGCACTTGACGTTGCGGAATCCGACATACGACTCGCCTGCCACTTGGCCGACTTGGCTGGATGGGCAGCGCCCGAAGATGCTGACGTTCATGCCAATCGTGCTGTCATTTATGACAAGCGCCGACGCGCAGAAGTGTCGTTGATGAGCCAAGGGATCTACAAAGCAGCAGCACGCGAATCAGAAGAAGTTGTCACACGCAATTCGCAGCCGAATATTTAGTGGGCGCGACGGGACTCGAACCCGGGACCCCTACCATGTCGAGGTAGTGCTCTAACCAACTGAGCTACGCGCCCTTACAAACTGAAAGCCTATCTATTAGTTTGCGGGAATGATGATCCGAGGTGACTTCGTGCCGTCGTCGGATTGCATATAGAGATAGATCTTTTTCCGCGTTCTGCGGCTCCAGGTGAAGGTTCCATCTGCACCAATGGTGATCACTGCAGGACCCTTGCTGTAGCTCACCTGACCCGGGAACTTGATGAATACTGAAACCAAACTTCCTTCTGCAAAGCCTGTCGTTGTCCCGTTAACCGTTACACGGGGTTTACCCGATACCGATACGCGGGAGCCGGTAATGATGATTGAGCGCTCCGTACTTACAGGGATTTCCGTTACGGATTTCTGCCCTTCAGAAAAAGCGCGCATGGGGCGAACAGTAAATGGTCGTGCAGGAGGCTTCTTATTTCCTGTCAATGTCTGCACACGATCAAACTGTTGGCCGTCTGCAAAATATTGCGACCAGGCTGTAGACCCGTTGTAGTCACTTGAAGTCCAGTAGTACCCGCGCTCAAACTGGCCGACAGGCGTAAGTTGAAATCCTTTTCGACTGTGTGACAACCAGCGAAACGCTTCGTTCAACTCATCTTTTGATGGTAAAAACCAATCACTAACACCGTTGCACGGTTTTGATGCCGCAAGAGCCGCAGGAGAAGAAACCTTTTTCAATCTCCCCGTATTATCTTTCCCTACACCTATCGCTTTTGATGCAACTCGGGCTGTTGTGTCGGGAAACAATGATGTAGTTTTTGTTACCGAGTATGCGACCCTAGATGTCTCACACGACTTTGGCGCAATTTCAAGATATTGACCCCACGACTGTTTCGACCCTGCGTCATACACAACAATTCCGCCGCCTGGGCCAACGTCACCGATACGACACCCAGTTGCCAAGGATAAACACTGTGGGTTTTCGGTAGTTGCTGTTACTAAAGCAAAGGCCGGCGGTTGGCCGCCAAAATAAGGAAATGCACGAACTCGATTCACGTTCATTGGAGACGAGAGGAATCCAGATCCAACATGTACCGCACTTTTTATGTATGACTTGTTGGTCTTTAATCTGGGGAGAATTCCATTGGCATCGGTGAATTGCGTACCGTCATGAAACAGCTGATACCACGCAAATGAATCCTCAGATTCTGACGAGGTCCACATCGGCTTTGGCGTAGATCGCCAATATTTTTGGCTCGCACGAAAGTCGTATAGCGCGCTTAGCTCATCCTTCGATGGGATGTACCAGTCGGAACCATCATTTGTGTGCCCGACTGCAAGCGGTGAACCTGCATTACGCATTGCTGCAGTGTTGAAGCGACCCATACCAATTGACATCGATTGACGCTGTGCCACAACATTTCCTGGTGCTCCGTATATCGAGCTCGGGGCGCCCCAAATCCCTTTTGCAACAGTTGACGCATTTTCTGCTTCTAGATATCGGCCCCACCACTGCTGGCTACCGGCGTCATAAAAAATAGTTCCGCCTCTCGGGCCAGTCATGCCAACTGCGCAACCCACTCCTGATTCTTGACAAGTTGAAGCGTTCGCCTGACCTTCAGTTGTGAAGATGGAGATTGACGAAATGGCGAACAGTATGGCAATCAAAAGATAGATGATTCGAGTTGATGTTTTCATGGAGGTGAACACTTACCCTAGGACAAATCTCAGCAACTGTGGAGTCGCATGCTCACTTCGTTAGCCATAAGCCGCCCAGCCCGTGTCAACACGTAGCGGTCTTCGTGCAGTTCAATCAATCCTTCAAGGAGTGACCGATCATCAGGAGTAAATGCAGAAGTCGGCACACCCTCTCGTGTGCGAATCAGCAACTGCAATTCTTCGAGTGACCGCGTTGCATCATCAAGCGTCTCGCTAGACGAGATCGGCGGTTCGCCTGCCTCAATCATCTCGATGTATCTGTCGGGTGTGCGCACATTCCACCATCTAGTTCCGTCTTTGTGCGCATGAGCCGCGCAACCAATGCCGTCATAGTTGCCTTGCAACCAGTACAGATAGTTGTGCTTACATTCATAACCAGGTTTTGTCCAATTAGAAATCTCGTAATTGAGTAGTCCTGCTTGTGCAAAGTGATCGTCTACCCATTCGTATTTATCGGCTTGATCATCATCGTCGGGATGACGCTCGGGCTGTGTCGCAAGCGGGGTGTTTGCCTCAATCGTGAGACCATAGGCAGAAACATGAGGTGGATCGAGCGCGATCACATCGGCAACAGTCTGCTTCCAGTCAGCAAAAGTTTCACCCGCCGCGCCATACATGATGTCGAGATTGAAGGTGGTAAAGCCCGCCTGCTTGATATGTGCCACCGCGCGTTGCACGTTTTCTGGGTTATGCGTGCGGCCAAGCGAATTCAGCACATGATCAACCGTTGACTGAACGCCAACACTCACCCGGTTTACTCCACCATTGCGATAACTCTGCATCATGTCCAAGGTGATGTCATCAGGATTGCATTCCACCGTCACTTCGGCGTTGGGCGCCAGTGGAACAAGTGAAATCACACTCAACAATTCGTCAGCCGGAAGCATCGTTGGAGTGCCTCCGCCAACGAACACACTTGTTGCCCGCGGCATTCCCTCTGCTACTAAACGTGCGACATGGGTTCGCAATGCTTCGACATACTGCGTTTGCAGATGATGCCGATCCGTAAAAGTTGCAAACGCGCAGTAATCACATCGCTTGGCACAAAATGGAATGTGGATGTACACGCCATGCAAGCCCGCGGCGAGAGACATAGCCGTTATGCGCTTGGTGGGATAAACAGCAGGTCGAGTTCGGCAAGTTTTGTACCAACATCATCAACTGCCACATCTAATATGACTGCAATTGCCCGCGTATCATGCGCACGGACAGTAATCACTTTGCCGTTGAAGTCTTGGCGCTGTACCTGAATCATGCGCAACAGACGCTCGAGCATCTTGAATTCTTTGCCTTCACGCAGCGACAATTTGGCAACGTCGATTCGTAGTTTTGTTGGTGCAGAAGTCTGTGTCTGGGTGTCCCCTTCACGCTGTTTGTCGCGAGGCAAGAGCTGATCAACCGTGACACCGTAGAACCGAGCCAGACGCTCGAGGCGCGGAACAGAGATCATTCGTTCACCGCGCTCGTATGCACCCATGACCGAAGCCTTGAATTCTTGTTGTGTCGAATTTTCGACTTCCTGCAGTGACAACTTTTTCTGTTGCCGAATCTGACGCAAGCGTTCGCCAACAGATCGCGCGAAACTCAGTTCATCAAGCGAATCGTTGTTGGCTGTGCTCATTGCTTCTCCCTGCGTGCGCGAACCATCAGCGCACCAGCAACTATTGCAGCAGTCTCGGCTCGAAGAATGGATTCACCCAGCGACACATGGGCGACCCGAGATGACAATTCGTCTGGCCCAAATCCACCTTCTGGGCCGATCACCACAACTCGATGCTTGGCTCCGATTTCGTCTCCACCCGGCTCGGCAATGGCGCAACCCGGCAGATCTATTACCGCTGAAAGTTGGGTAACGGGATGAACGATGGGCAGCCACGTGCGTCGACTTTGCATTGACGCTTCACGTGCAATCTTAATTAACCGATCCTGGGTTTTTGCCGAACGTTCGCCATCCCACTTCACCACCGAACGCTGTGTTGGTGCCAACGGAATGATTTCATCAATTCCCAGTTCAGTAAGTTTCTGCACAATTACTTCGGGTTTTTCACCTTTTACAGGCGCAAACGCAACGGTGAGCGACCTCGACCGAGGGGTCGAAGTAAACACTTCACTGATTGGCTGAATATCTCCGTTGCGCAATAATTTTGCCTGCAACCAACTGCCCCGACCATCGGAAACCGAAATGATGTCACGTTCGGTGATGCGCAGTGCTTTCAGTAAATGATGTTGATCTTCATCGGACAACTGTGGATTCGCAAGCGAATCAATAAACACATGCGCTGCCGATTTGCGCAACAACTCCATCACGAAAAGGCTGACTTAATCTTCGACTTCAACCTTCCTTCATGAGCCGCAACCTGCTCACCACGGAGTTCGGCATACTTTTTCAACAACTCACGCTCAGCATCACTGAGTTTCGTGGGTACGGCAACTACCACTCGCGCACGCAAGTCTCCACGACCACGAGATCTTCCACCTTGGCTTAAACGCGGGACCCCACGGGCTTTCAGCACGAACTCGCGACCATGTTGCGTACCAGCAGGAATGTCGAGCACTTCATCACCATCAAGCGTCGGAAGGTCAATCGTTGCTCCAAGCGCTGCCTGTGCGATCGATACTTCAATATCAGTTACCAGATCATCGTCATCACGTTCATACATGCTGTGCTCGCCCACACGCATATGGACGAATAAATCACCCGCGTTGCCACCACGCTGCCCTACTGCACCTTTGCCCGTTAGACGCAATGTTTGACCAGAGTCGATACCTGCAGGCACTTCGATGGGATACGACATCTCTTTGATGATTCGACCTTCACCGCGACAACCCGAGCACGGCGACGCAATGATTTGTCCCATTCCGCTGCATCGGCCACATGCTTGCGACGTAACCATTTGACCAAGCATGCTTTGTCGCACTCGTCGCACCTGGCCAGCGCCACCACATTCGGAACACGTTGCTGGTGTTGTGCCCTCCTGCGCGCCGGATCCCGAGCAGTCATCACAACGCACAGCCGTGCGCACTTTGACTGTTGTTTGACAACCAAACACAGCTTCTTCAAAAGCGATATCTGCAACGGTTTCAATATCTTGCCCGCGAGGTGGCCCGCTTGGCCCACGCTGACCACCACCGAATGGCGAACCGCCACCAAAGAATGCTTCAAAGATGTCGCCGAAACCGCCTGCACCACCAAACGGGTCTCCACCGGCACCTGCACCACCGACACCCGCTTCACCAAATTGGTCGTAGCGTGCCTTCTTTTCGGGATCAGACAACACCTCGTACGCGCGCGACACTTCCTTGAACTTTGCTTCAGCTTCGGTATTGCCAGGATTGGCGTCGGGATGCAACTCGCGTGCTCGTTTGCGATATGCCTTTTTCAATTCGTCAACGCTTGCACCGCGCGAGACACCCAGCAATGAGTAAAAATCTTCTGCCATCGTCGGACTAACTATCTGCCAGTCTGCGACCGAGACGGTCGCTGACTACTTCTACGGTTGCAAGTGCTTGTGGGTAATTCATTCGGGTAGGTCCGAGGATTCCTACTGTGCCCATTGTGGTTCCATCCGCAACAACAGGTGCCAGCACCACCGAACACGCGGCAAGCGGTTCGACTCCGTGCTCTGCCCCAATTGCTACTGATAGTCCACGATCCAGCATGTCGCGCACGAGCGAGACCATCACATACTGCTGTTCAAGTGTGTGCAATACCGATCGAACAATCTCTACAGCATCAAAAGCTTCTGCCATTGCCGATGCTCCACCCACAAACATCGATTCATCGGTGCGTCGGCCGCTCATTGCCTGCACTACTTGCAGCGCCAATGCATCAATCACGCCATCACCTGAAGGCGAAGGTTGCACAACGTCACCCAAGGCTTTGCCGACCATCAGTTTTGACAATATTACTGAAGCACGATGCACTTCGTCTTCGGACAACGTCGTTCCTAATTCGATTGGTTCGCTTTCCACCGCACCGTTTGACAACACAACAACTGCGGTTGCCAGGTGCGCCGACAGTCCCACTAACTGCACAGATCGAACAACAGCGACTTCTTTCTTTGGTCCAAGAACCACTGCTGCATAATTGGTCATCTGCGCCAGCAGCGTGCTGGTGCGTTGCAACGTTTCTTCTAAACGACCAGTTGCTGTATTGAAGAATTCACCAACCTTCACTTGCTCTGCAGCACCAAGCTTGCCGTTAGGTGTCAGATGGTCTACAAAAAATCGGTATCCCTTATCGGTAGGAATGCGGCCTGCCGAAGTGTGTGGTTGAGCGAGATAGCCCTCTTGTTCAAGAAACACCATGTCGTTACGCACCGTGGCTGAAGAAACCTGTACGCCATCCGTTGCTGCAATATGCGACGAACCAACTGGCTGGGCGGTGGCGATGTACTCCTCGACTACTGCTCGGAGGATGGCTGTTTTGCGGTCGTCAAGCATATGGGGATCCCTTTCAGGATACCGATAACTGCTTGTACCGAAGGAGCGATTCGGTGCGCTCAACAGCATGGTCAACAATTGGCTCTAGGTAGGGGTTGAGCAAACCCGCAGTCCATGGCTCGTGAACTACGTCATTGGGAAGGTCACGCAACTCGGGAATCCAGTGACGCACGTAATTGCCCTGCGGATCGAACTTGATGCCTTGAGAGATTGGATTGAAAATTCGAAAGTATGGCGACGCATCGGTTCCTGTGCCAGCAGTCCACTGCCAACCGTGTTGATTAGAAGCAATGTCCCCATCGACTAAGTGCTGCATGAAAAACTTCGCGCCCCACTGCCACGGCAGGTGTAAGTCTTTGACAAGAAAGCTTGCGACGATCATTCGCACGCGATTGTGCATCCAGCCTGTAGCCACAAGTTGCTTCATTCCGGCGTCAACAATCGGATAACCCGTTTGCCCCGCACACCACAGCGCAAAGCGATCGTGTGCGCGTTGGTCGGTATCCAACTGAATGGTGTCCATTTTTCGTTGCAGATTTTCGCGCACCGTGCGTGGTTGATGAAACAACACGTCTGCATAAAACTCACGCCAGCCCAATTCGCTTCGATACACGGCATGTGCTTTTGTTTCGTTGAGTTCAGCCAATAACGAACGAGGATGGATCAATCCAAAACGCAAATATGGCGACAACTTACTGGTTCCTGCAATGTCGGGATTGTTGCGATTATCGTTATAGGTGTCTAATCCCGTTGCACGAAATTCTTCCCAGGTATTCCATGCCGCTTGTTCTGACGCTTCTGGCAACTGGGCCGCACACGGAGGATCGGACGGAATCGGTTCTGTTGCAATTGCTGGCGCACCACTCCATGACACGCGAGGTGTTTCGAATGGCGCAGGCCATCCGATCTGCATCCAGATCTTTGAAAACGGTGTAAACACTGCATAAGGAGTTCCGTCTGCCTTACGCACCGAACCGGGTTCAACCGCATATGCAGAACCGATTTGTTTTCCTTCAATGCCAATTTCGGTAAGCGCAGATATCACCAACGCATCACGTTGTATTCCATACGGTGCAAAGTCTTTTGCAAACACCACCGATTGTGCGCCCGATTCACGCGCTACCTGTGCCACAACGTCAACTGGATTACCTATACGAACGACAAGGGATCCACCAAGTTGTTCATTGAGACTTCGCAGACTGCGAAACAAAAAAGCAAGTCGCGGAGCACCTGATGTAGAGAGAAACTTTGGATCAAGAACGAATAATGGGACGACCTCTCCTAGCGCCGATGCTGCACACAACGCCTCATTGTCGGCAAGTCGCAAGTCGCGGCGAAACCACATCACGCTTTTAGCCATGACCAATATCTTTCACCCAAATCCAAACGAACATGTAAGCGGAGGCGATCAAAGTGATGATTCCGCCATATGCCAACGACCACGACACACTGATGTAGTCGGCTACCCATCCCGTAATTGGTCCGCCTATTGGAGTACTTCCCAGAAATGCAACTGCGGTGAGCGCCAGCATTCGTCCACGCATATCGGGCGGTGCCTCTTGCGTGATGATTGTGTTTGCTCCTGCAATCATTGCCGCACCTCCTGCTCCAAGTGGGATTGCCCAGAAGTATGCAAGCCATACGTTTGGTGCAACAGCCATCCCAACATTGGCAACGCCAAGCATGAGTGCAGATGCAGCCACCCACGTGTACGTGGTCATGTGCAACCTGGCTGTGGCAAGTGCGCCAATCAAACTGCCAATACTGGTCACCGCCAAGACCCATCCGAAGTATTCGGCATTACCCCACTGCGTGTCGGAGAGTTTTGGTAGTGACACTCCGTAGTTGAACGCAAACGTGCTGACAACGGCAAACACCACAAATAACGGATACAACCGCTGGTGGGTGCGCACGAAACGAATTCCGTCACGTACCGGAGTGCCCCCTGCCGGGCGGGGTTCGGGAGTGAACATTTCCGACTTCCGTAAACCAATAACACCTAACAACATGAATGCGTAAGAAACGCCATTTGCGATGAACAGCCATCCCGTGCCAAGTGGGCCAACGAGTGATGCAGCTAATGCAGGGCCAAAAATGCGCGACCCCGTCATCACCGCCGTATTCAACGACATGGCGTTGCCAATTTCATGTGGTGGAACAAGTTCAGTCACTAACCCGCGACGCGACGGATTATCGAGTGCACCAACCACGCCGAGAAACCCCGTCAGCACGAACACCAATTCAACGTTGATCACTCCGGCAACATCACATACACCGAGAACAATTGCCTGCAACGCCATGAGTGACTGCGTGATGATTGTGGTGCGCCGACGATCAAACCGATCGGCAAATGCACCTGCCCATGCACCCAGTACCAGCATCGGCAAAAACTGCAACGCTGCATTAATTCCGAGATCTACAGAACTACCCGTCAATCGATACAGTAAAAATGACGTGGCCGTCAGTTGTAGCCACGACCCAATGTTAGAAAACAGCAGTCCAGCAAAAAACAGTCGAGCATTGCGATTGCTTAACGAGCGAAACATTCCGCCGCGTGTTTCATGAAAAACCTCAGTCATCGAGCTTGAGCGCCGAGATGAACACGTCGCCCGGAACCTCAACGCGACCAATGGATTTCATCTTCTTCTTTCCCTCTTTTTGCTTTTCAAGCAACTTGCGCTTACGCGAAATATCGCCGCCATAACACTTGGCAAGCACGTCCTTGCGCTTTGCCTTAACCGTTTCTCGAGCAATGATTCGACCACCAATTGCTGCCTGAATTGGCACATCGAACATCTGGCGTGGAATCAACTCGCGCAACTTTCCACACATGCGGTTGCCATAGTTATACGCCTTATCGCGATGCACGATCGTGCTGAACGCATCAGCTGGTAATGCATTCAACAAAATATCGACTCGCACCAAATCGCTCGGGCGATAGCCCGCTAGTTCGTAATCCAAACTGGCATATCCCTGCGACCGACTCTTTAACTGATCGAAAAAGTCGACGACCACTTCGGCAAGTGGCATTGAATACTGCATGTCCACTCGCTCAGGTGACAGGTACTCAAGTTTGATCAGTTCACCACGACGCTCTTGGCACAGCTCCATCAATGATCCTGTGTACTCCTTGGGCGTGATGATGCTGACTCGGAAGAATGGCTCTTCGATCGAGGCTATGTAGTTCGTCAAGGGCAAGTCGGCAGGGTTATCTACTTTCAACACTTGGCCGTCGGTTTTGTGCACCATGTATTCCACCGAAGGCGCAGTGGCAATAAGTGCCAAGTTGAATTCACGTTCAAGTCGCTCCTTGACAATCTCCATGTGCAGCAAACCAAGGAATCCGCAACGGAAACCAAACCCGAGCGCACCAGATGATTCGGGCTCATAGGTAATTGATGCGTCATTGAGTTTGAGCCGTTGCAAACTTTCGCGCAGGTTTTCGAAGTCATCGCCATCAATAGGAAACAGACCGCAGAACACCATGGGCTTGGGATCGAGATAGCCGTCAAGCGGCTCTGCTGCGGGATCGGAATACGTCGTTACCGTTTCACCGCTTCGCGCTTCACCTACATCTTTAATGCCGGCGATCAAATAACCCACTTCGCCAGGGCCAAGCTCGGCAACAGGTGTTGGTGTCGGCATCCGCGCACCAATTTCCAAAACCTCATGTGTTGCTTTCGTTTGCATGAACAACAATTTGCTGCTACTTGTCAAACGACCGTTCATGACACGAACACTTGACACCACTCCGCGGTATGTGTCGTATTGCGAGTCAAAAATAAGCGCTTGCAAAGGTGCCTGCACATCGCCATTAGGTGCAGGAATGCGTTCGACAACGGCATCGAGCAACTCGGGAACACCGACACCCGTTTTTGCTGAAATACGCAAGATATCTTCAGCGGGAATGCCCAGCACCTTTTCAATTTCCATTGCATAGCGATCGGGATCTGCAGCAGGCAGGTCTATCTTGTTCAGCACTGCAACAATTTCAAGATTGCTTTCAAGAGCGAGGTAGCAATTAGCGAGTGTTTGAGCTTCAATGCCCTGGGCTGCGTCCACCACCAGTACCACCCCTTCGCACGCAGCAAGGGATCTACTCACTTCATATCCAAAGTCCACGTGACCTGGAGTGTCAATGAGATGCAACCAATTGTCCTTCCAAGGAACTCGAACGTTTTGCGCTTTGATCGTGATGCCACGCTCACGCTCCAAGTCCATGCTGTCGAGATATTGGGCGCGCATATCGCGCGACTGCACCGCACCAGTGATCTCAAGAATGCGATCAGAGAGAGTCGATTTGCCGTGGTCAATGTGGGCAATAATCGAAAAATTGCGGATGTTTGCGAGATCCATGTGAGCGATACTGTTCTGCTGGGCCGCTGGATTGGGGTGAGAAACGGCTCCTTAGCCCTCAAATTCTACAGTTGGGGGCTCGCCTGTGTCGCTGTTAGCCTAAGAAGTCCCGAAATACGGGGTGCATCAGACGCAGTTATTCTCACGAAAGACGGTTACTCGAAGTGGCAAATATCAAGAGCCAAAAGAAGCGAATCCTTACCAACGCCAAGGCAACGTTGCGCAACCGCGCAACCAAAAGCGAAGTTCGCACCCGAGTAAAGAATGCTGTTGACACCATCGGAACAGATGAAAACCCAGAAGCCCTTCGCCTCGCTGTCAAGCGCCTCGACATGGCATCGGCAAAGCGTGTCATTCACCCAAACACAGCTGCTCGCAAAAAGAGCCGCTTGATGAAAAAAATCAACGCCGCGAAGTAACTCGCTGTGCCGCTCCGCCCAAGCGGCTGAGTCGGGCAATCAAAATTTCAAGAATCAGTTCTTCTTCTAAGTCTTTGCCGCCGCGCAAATCGATATCGGCACGTGCAAGCAATTGAATTGCAACACCCACATTGCGAGTGCCAAGCCGCTGATACGTCGACACATACTTTTTTGCTTGAAAATCACTTTTTGACCCGATGATCGACATCGCATCCTGCGTGTTGCGAATATCTGGACCATCCAACTTCATCAGCTTTGTGTAATGCCCGTGCAGGAGCGACATGATTTGCAACGGATGATATTCGCCGCTTCTCACCATGCGACGCAGCATGGCAAGTGCAGTCGGCGAATCACCTTTGTCGATTGCATCAGTGAGATCCCACGGGAGCACACTTCCCTGGGCACCAAGGAATGGCTCGACATCGCCAAGCGACAGTTTCTTTGATGTTCCAAAGGTTGAAGACAACACGTCGATCAACGACGGCAAACGTGCCTGATCTTGGCCGAGCCAGGAAATGATTGCTGCAACAGCAGAAGCATCAAGCTTGAGCCCCGACTCGGTGAACTGCTCCATAAACCACGTTGTGAGATCGTTTTTTCTACTTGGTGGCGTGGTGTTAAACGTGGTTGCGCCAGCATTTTTTAGTGCATCTGTTGTCGACTTTGCCAACTTGCCTTCAGCTGTAATGACAAGATGCGTAATGTCAAGCGGCTGTTCGAGATACTTAATCAGTGGCTTCAGCTGGTCAACGGTTGCTTCATGCAATGCACGAAGCACCACCACACGTTGATCACCAAACAGCGACTCGGTTCGGGCGCCGGTAACAGCTTGCGCAATGGCTGTTTCACGCTCGTCGGACGTAACGGCTTCGAGGTCGTGACTTTCGTACATGATGTTGCGATCGCCATCGCCCACCAACTCTTGAGTGAGGTCGGTTAGCTTCGCCGAAATCAAGCGCGCATCGCTACCTGTAATGAGATACACCGTCACGTGGTAAGTCTGACAGATCGGTGTAGTGCCGCAAGAAAAACACCAATCACCAACCACGACACCACGTTTGCCATACCTACTGGCGAAAAGTGATCGCCGACAACGGCCACCCACCACACCCATCGAGTCGCCATGAGTACGGGAAGTATGGCCAGTTCACATAACGGCATCACCACTGGCCCAAACATATTCAAGGCGAGGCCACACAACAATGCCGTTGGCATTCCCACCAACATCACAAATCCGGCAACGGGCACCGCCAATACATTGGCCAAAACCGAAATCGCAGGTGCGGTGCCAAAGACCAACAATGTGATCGGCACAACACCCGCTTGTGCGCCAAGAGTGGTCGCCAATGGATGGACAACCCATTGCGGACCGCGGACTGTGCGAATGATTATTGGCGTTACGAACACCAGACCAAGCGTTGCCAGAGACGACATCCAGAACCCGACTGCAACCACCAACATCGGGTCAATCAACAACAACGCAATCACAGAATACGCCAATGCAGTTGCTCCTGAAAGATCGCGGCCTTTTGCAAACGCGAACGCACCGAAACTTGCCATGGTTGCAGCCCTAAGAACTGATGGCTCTGCACGCGTGAGCACCACGAACCAACCAATCAATGCCAACGACAGTCCAAACCTCCACCAGGTACGCGCTCGACGCAAGTAGACACCGAAAATGCTGAGGACGAAAGCAACATTTTGTCCAGATACTGCAGTGAGATGTGACAATCCAGCACCGCGAAATGCGTTGATCATGGTTCGTGATTGCCCACGATCGTCACCAATAACTAGCCCCATAAACAATGCCGATTCATCAAGAGGCATCACATCAGCTGCGCGCCTCATCGTTGACCGCAGACGGTTGGCGCTACGTGCCAATGGCGATGCAGCAAAGATCTGTTCACGAACCTCACTTACCGAAAACATGCCAACGATGTGGCGTGGCGCATACCGCATCACGCTTGCTTGTGGCACTCGCGATCGCTGCCCTGAAACAAACAACATGTTTCCCGCTTCTGCTTGCGCAATTCTTCGACCAGCAACAGAATGCGCAAGCGCAAGATAACGCTTGCCATCTAACTCCAACACCACCTGCACCCCACTAAATCTTCTCATCGGGTCTTCAATTACTCGCGCGTAACCCGAGTACTGACCCACTGCACCACGCTGCAATTGATTGAACTGATAGCTGGCATGTCCAATAAGCACGATGAAGCCAACTAGCAAAGGCAACCAATACGCACGCAAAAACCCCGTACAGGTACTGAATGCTCGTACGATTAAGGAGTGATTCACGACGGCATCATGTTTCATCGAGCACAAGTGCGTCAGCGCGGAGGTATCACTGCCGTGGCTATTTCAGCCGCAGTTGCGTTGTTTGGTGTTGTGCTGGTGGCACTACCGAGTTCACTCCTTGGGGTGATTGGTTTTCTGGTGTTGATCGCCGCGGTGCCCGTATTGCCAATGCTTGGTGTTCCTGCAGTTTCGTCATCTTCGGCATACATATTGGCCATTTTGTTCAGCGCATCGCTGTGGTTTGCCATTGGCCACATCAGCGCATTGCGGGCCACCAAACGAGCCGTCAGCGGTTGGCCAGAATGGTTGCGAGAAGTTCGCCCGTTCGCGATTGGCGTGTGGGTAGGAGCAATCCTGTCGCTTGCAATTAGTGCAGTAGTACTTGGCGCTTTGTAACCCACGTACTAAACACCCACCTTGCTGCGCATTGATGCAAATTTGGCAGGACCAATACCTTTAACTTCCAGCAAGTCTTCAGGTGCAGCGAACGGACCATTTGATGTTCGGTAATCGATGATTGCCTGTGCCGTTGCTGGACCAACGCCAGGTAGTTGTTCAAGCTCGGTTGCCGATGCGCGATTGATGTTGATCACACCACTCTGCTGATCGTCTGGTTGTCCTGTCGCACGAGCATTCATACCCCCGTTAACACCAGGTTGCGGACGGCGAAAAGTCGGACGCGCGGTTTGGTTTCGCGCGGGAACATAAATCTGAGTTGCGTCAGTAATCGGAGTAGCCAAGTTGATCACTTCAAGATCGGCGCGATTGGTTGGACCACCAGCGGCGTCAAGAGCATCAACCATCCGCGATCCCGCGGCAAGTGAATACACGCCTGGTGCATTCACTTCACCGGCAACATGTACCACGATCACCAGCGCGCTAGCCGATGTCGTACCCACAACAGATGTTGGCGTAAACGCAATGTTTGACTCCACTGGCACGGGAGGAACACGTACCACCCACCAACCACCAATCGCCAAGACACATGCCGCCACCGCACCTGTCACCAACCTGCGGAGACCAAACCACACCACTAAATCTGCAAGCCGCTTTCGCACGGCTTGATGTGTGCAAACTTAAAAGAGTTGGGCGGTGAGCTTTCTACGATGACCGGCAGTTCGTGGATCGTCCGGGCCCATCATCTCAAGAATCTCGATATATCTCGCTCGCGCTGCCTCGTCAATCTTGACTGACTGCAATAGCAGTGCCAACTCGTTGTCGTAGTCATCATTAATGACAAACGGCTCGGGCTCTGTTGCTTCCTCAACAACAGCATCCGTTTGCGACACAAGGTCTGCACCTCCGCCGGGCAACAGTGCTTCAACTAGCTGCTTGATCACATGATCGGGTTTTACACCTACGAAGCCATCCAGCACTGCGCCATTTTGCATGATGAACACAGCCGGAATACTTTGCACTTGAAACGCTTGAGCGATGCCGGGGTTTTCATCAATATTTACCTTGGCGAGTACCACCTGGCCATTTGTGGCTTCGCAATGCTTTTCCAGAATTGGGCCGAGCGCTTTACACGGCTCGCACCATGGCGCCCACAAATCCACGATCACCGGCACCGACTGCGAACGGTTCAGCACTTCTTCTTGAAACGTTGCATCAGTGACGTCAATTGCCATGCGCAAAACGATATCGCCACCAACTAGTTTGACGGTGATGAATTCTGCACCATCTACACCAGCAGGAATACGCGAACCCCAGGTAGGTCAATGGCTGGCTGCCAACATTGCTGGCGCACAAGCACCATTTACCTATGAATTGATCGCAGGCGGGCACTCCAACCTGACATTCACAGTCACTGACGGAAACGGCAATCGCTATGTGTTGCGACGTCCACCACTCAGCCATGCACTTGCCAGCGCCCACGACATGGGTCGCGAACATCGCATCATTTCGGCATTGCACGACTCGCACGTTCCCGTTGCCCCCGCATTAGGCCTCTGTGTCGATACAGAGGTAAACGATGCACCTTTTTATGTGATGTCATTTGTCGACGGATTGATTATTCGCGACAACGAGACCGCACAACGCATGCTGTCGACAGAAGCACGCCACAACGCAAGTGTTTCTCTTGTCGACACCATGGCAATGATCCACCAGGTCGTTCCGGCAGAAGTTGGACTTGGCGAACTCGGCAGACACGAGGGCTATATCGAACGTCAGCTCAAGCGCTGGTACGGACAATGGAATGCATCAAAGACGCGCGAACTTTCGGCTATCGATCGAGTTCACGACGGCTTACTCACGCGCATTCCCGAGCAAGGCCCTGCCACCATCGTGCACGGCGACTATCGATTAGATAACTGCATGATTGATGCAAGCGGCAACATCATGGCGGTGCTCGATTGGGAGTTGTGCACACTGGGCGATCCGATGGCCGACCTCGGTTTGCTCATGGTGTACTGGACAGGCCCAGACGATGATGCTGGAGCAAACAATTTCGCTACTACCACCGCCCCAGGTTTTCTCAATCGCCAACAACTCGCCGACCGCTACGCACAGACCTCGGGTCGCGATATTTCGCAACTTGATTTCTATGTGTCATTTGCCTATTGGAAACTTGCCTGCATTATTGAAGGTGTGTATGCCCGATACATTTCAGGAGCGATGGGTCAACATGATCCGCAAGCATTTGACGCATTTAAAACTCAGGTGGAAACTGCCGCACAAAAGGCAGAGCAGTTGCTTTCGCGTCTACACTGACGCATGTAATGACCGATTACCGAATTTCTCCCGAGTTTGATGGCAAGCTCCCGGCATTACAGCAACCCATTTTGGTTGCAATGCTTACTGGCTGGATCGACGCAAGCGCCGCAGCGGCTGCCGCAATGGAGGCTCTGGTCACCGAGACCAATGCAGTCCCATTGATCGAGTTTGACGCCGACACGTTCGTTGATTACCGAGCACGTCGTCCGCTTATGGAACTACGCGATGGAGTGATCACCAATCTCAATTGGTCAGCCCCGCGCATCATGCTCGGCCACGACAAGAACAACGAACCGGTACTGCTCCTTACAGGCCCAGAGCCTGACTCACGGTGGCAACATTTTGCGCAGTGTGTGATTGAGCTCAGCGAGCAGCTGAAAGTGCGACGGATGCTCGGCATGGGTGCCTACCCGATTGCCACACCTCACACGCGGGCAGTAAAGATTTCATGCACGTCACCAGACGCTCACCTTGCATCGTTGCTCCCGTTCATTAAAAGCTCCGTTGATGTGCCTGCTGGAATGGAGGCTGTACTCGAACAAGCCATGTTTAATCATGGAATCCAATCCGTTGGGCTGTGGGCTCAAGTACCTCACTACGTTGCATCAATGAGTTACCCCGCCGCTGCTGCCGCACTCATTGCTGCAGTATGTGACACTGGGGGCATTTCAATTAGCACTGATGCACTGCTCGAACAAGCAGGCATTCAGCGCGAGCGACTCGACCAGTTGGTGCGTGGCAATAGCGAGCACCTGGCCATGTTGTCGCAATTAGAAACTGCATTCGACAACACACATATTGACGGCATTCCCCCATCAGGGTTTGGTAGCGGGCCACTCCCAAGCGGAGACGAGCTTGCCGCAGAACTCGAACAGTTCTTGCGCGACAACCAAACGGATTAGCCCCCCCCTACAGCGGCTAGTAAACTATTTTCAGCACTACGAAGTCGGGGGGCTTGTATGCGAGATAGTTCAAAGAAGGATTTCGTCGAGGCGCTTGCGCGCGGGCTAGAGGTCATTCGTACATTTGATCAACTGCACATCAAGCAAACGATTACTCAAATCTCTGAGCGCACTTTGCTTGCGCGGCCCACGGTATTGCGGCTGCTGATCACCCTTGAAGAGCTGGGTTATGTGCGGTGCCAAGACAATCAGTACTCCCTCACACCCAAAGTCGTGGACCTCGGTATGGCCTATATTTCGGCACTTGGTCTGTACGGGGCAGCAAAGCCTTATATGGAAGAGCTCTCTCAGCAGTTTGATCAAACCATTTCTCTGGCCGAACTTGATGGAAGCGACATCGTGTACACAGGCCGAGTCGAGGTTCCCAAAATCGTGAGCGTTGGCGTGACCGTTGGTGCGCGACTTCCATCAGCAAGCACCGCGCTTGGGCGCGTGTTACTCGCCGACGTGCCCGATTCACAGCTCGACAGTGTGCTGAGCATTCCCACCATGTCTATGTACTATCCACGAACACAGTTCACTGCCGAACAATTGCGGCCACGCCTAGAAAAGGTTCGCGCAAACGGCTGGGCGGAAAGTGACGAAGATTTGCAATATGGAGTGCAGGCGATCGCCGCGCCAATTCGTGGTGAAGACCATCGCGTTTTCGCTGCAATCGGTATAGGCGTCCACATTTCAGAGGTACCCAAAAACTCGATGCGGGAAAAGTTCCTTCCACTTCTTCTCGAAACCGCAGCAAAAATCGAACTCGACTGGCATCAATGTAGGAAGTTGCCAAATTCAACTGCTGCATTAAGCATGGACGGCATGCAACTACTTCACCTGCGCCGGTCTTCCCAATGAAACTTGATGGAGGAGTTTCCTCGCATCTCAGCAATGCGGCCACATCAGCACAAGATCTTGAACAGGCGGGATACAGCGGAGGCTGGACAGCCGAGACCGCTCACGACCCCTTTTTCCCCTTGCTGTTGGCAGCCGAACACACAACGACGCTTGAACTTGGTACGTCCATCGCCGTTGCCTTTGCCCGCAACCCAATGACACTTGCCAACATCGGCTGGGACTTGCAGTCATACTCGCGTGGCCGTTTTATCTTGGGGCTCGGCAGCCAAATCAAACCACACATCACCAAACGTTTCAGCATGGACTGGAGCCATCCTGCTCCACGGATGCGCGAGATGATCCAAGCAATCAGAGCAATTTGGGGCACATGGCTAACAGGAGAACCACTGCAGTTTCGTGGAGAGTTCTACACCCACACATTGATGACGCCGTTTTTCACGCCCGACAAACGCGATCTCGGCGACTTCGGAGTACCCAAGATTTTTCTCGCAGGCGTTGGCGAACTGATGACCGAAGTTGCAGGTGAAGTGTGCGACGGGTTTATTTGTCACGGCTTTACAACAGAGCGCTACCTGCGAGAAGTCACGATCCCCGCATTGCAACGCGGCCGGGCCAAAGCAGGAAAAACCATGGAAGGTTTTGAGATTGTTGGCCCCAGTTTTGTCGTCACCGGCACCACTAATGAGGAAATGAACTTGGCTTCTGCCGGCACGCGCCAACAAATTGCCTTCTATGGCTCTACTCCTGCATACAGTGGAGTGCTCGAACTACATGGTTGGGGCGAACTACAAGGCCAATTAAATGCACTGTCCAAAGTTGGCAAGTGGGAAGAAATGGGCAACCTCATCACCGATGAGATCTTGAACACTTTTGCTGTTGTTGGTCCGCCTGAAACTGTTGCTCCTGAATTGAACAAACGGTACGGAGACATCATCGACCGACTGAGTTTTTATGCTCCGTACTCCAGCGATCAATCACGGTGGACCCAGGTGCTCAACGACATCAAAGCAATCTAAAGTTTTCCCTGATCAAGTTTTTTCAGCATCACCGCAGCAACCTGACGAAGCTCATCACCATCTTGCAGTTGCTGCGCCGCACGCACCTGGCGTGCAACGCGTGGGTTTTTGACAAATCGGTCTTGATGACGCAGAAAGAAGTCCCAATACAACACCGTGAATGGGCATGCGTTTTCTCCCGTTCGCTTCTTTCGGTCGTAGACACATCCCTTGCAATGGTTGCTCATGCGATCGATGTATGCACCGCCACTTGCATATGGCTTCGTGGCCAACATTCCGCCATCTGCATACTGTGACATGCCAACCACATTGGGAACCATGACCCATTCGGCGGCGTCTACATAGCTATTCCACATCCAACTGGTGAGTTGCTGAGGGTTTATCCCCGCGATGAGCGAAAAATTGCCAAGCACCATCAGCCGCTCGATGTGGTGTGAATACGAACGCTCATATGTGCCCTCAAGCACCGACTTCATGCACGACATTGATGTTTTTGATGTATTGGTGAACATTGGTGGAAGGTTTCGCTCTGCGCCCAACGCGTTCATCTCTGCATACTCTGGCATCCATTGCCAATAGCAATTCCAGATGTATTCGCGCCATCCGATGATCTGCCGAATGAATCCTTCTGCCGAATTGAGTGGCACTTTTCCCTCGCGAAACGCCATGTGGGCAGCCGCAACCACTTCACCTGGAAGCAGTAACCCATTGTTGAGATAAGGAGACAACAGCGAATGAGCAAGGTGCCAATTGGTGTTCAGCATTGCATCTTCATGCTCGCCGAACATCGGCAACAAGTGGTCGACAAAATATGTCAAGCGTTCACGTGCACCTTCACGCGTTGTAGCCCACTGCCCAATCGGAGGAACACCCCAGCAGTTTCCGCTGAATGCTTCGAGAACATCGCGATCTACTTGGTCGAGCTCATAGCGCTGCGGTTCAGGCCACCTGTCGTGGCCAGCCTTTGGAGGTGGCTGCCGATTCTCTTCATCGAGGTTCCATCTACCGCCAGTTGGTTCATCGCCATCCATCAACACATCAAGGCGCTTTCGTTGCCAACGGTAGAAATCTTCCATCTTGATTGACTTTCGTGCACCCATGAACACCCGATAGTCGTCTGGATGACAGAGAAACTGATTCGACGCCACGGTTCGAACACCAAGACCAGCGAGCAACTGTCGCGAGGAAAAACTGTTTGGCTCGGTCGCCACAATTTCGATTGGATTGAACTCGTTGTTATGGGCTACAACACCTTCGCGCATTGTTGGCGCGTAGCGATAGTCGACCTGAAAACCCTCAGCCCGCAGCTCGGCGGCAAACTTTCGCATCGATGCCACAATGAAATGAGCGCGCTGAATGTGCCATCGGCGCGAGCCAATCTTTGCTGCCGACTCAATGAATAACACGCGATGCGTTGCCGGTTGAGCCTCTGCAAGAGCGCCAATACCACGATTGAGTTGATCACCGAAGACCCAAATTGACGGCATGCTCATCACCTCAGCGTAAAGCACCATCTATACAACTGAATTACTCTGCAATGTATGAGTCGTGTTGCCCAGACCAAAAATGGTTTTGCACCAAAGCTGTGCCCTACCTGTAGCCGTGAGTTTGAATGGCGCAAGAAATGGGCAAAAGATTGGGAAAACGTGCGCTACTGCAGCAACCGGTGCAAACCGTGACAACGCAACGTGAGGCTTTCACCGAATTCATCGGTGTTTATAACGCTGAATCAACGCTGTGGGGCGAAATCTCGTACTGGATTGGCGCACGTTTCGGAGTGCGGCATTGCTCGCTCTGCGACATCACGCACGGGCTGTTTACTCAACGCTCTGATTGGCAAGAGTGCGCCACTGCACTTGACATTCCATTCACCACATTTCATATCAATGACGCGCCAGCCGATGTGACTCGAGCAGCAAACGGGAACTACCCAGTTGTGCTTGGGAAGAATTCAGCAGGCATCCACATCGTGCTGACAGCAGACGACTTGGAGCAATGCGACCGATCCCCAGAACGATTGCTGAACAAGCTTCAGTCGTTATGAAGCAAGGCCATGCAACCAGGCCTGCACGTTTAATCCCAGATTTGCCAAGTCATAGCCGCCTTCCTGCAACACCACAGTTGGCAGATTCAGCCCGCGAACCCGCGCACCACTTCGACTAAACCCATCACGGGTTACCGCAAGATCACAAATTGGGTCGGTGATATAGGTGTCGAGGCCGAGAGAAACAATCAGTAACGACGGACCAAATGCCTCAATTGCATCGCAAGCCCTATCGAGTGAATCAAGAAACATATCGTCATTGGTTTTGGCAGCAAGTGGAATGTTGGTAGTTGACCCACGTCCTTTTCCTTCGCCAATCTCATCTGCAAACCCGGTGACATACGGATACGCACGTCGGGGATCACCATGCAGCGATACGTACTGCACATCGTTGCGACCATAGAAAATCTGCTGGGTGCCATTGCCGTGGTGATAGTCCACATCAAGCACCGTCACCTTTGTTGCATTTGTCGAAGCTACGTAATGAGCAGCAACAGCAGCGTTATTAAAGAAGCAATAGCCGCCATACAAATCGGTTGTTGCGTGGTGACCAGGAGGACGACACAAACCGTAGGCAAACTTCTCTCCATCAAGCACCATTTGTGTTGCGGTAAGTGCTGTGTCGACGGCACCGCGAGCAGCCATGTACGAACCCTGCGTAATGGGTGTTGTAGTTTCAAAACACCACCAACCAAGTCGCGCGTTTGTTGCAGCGGGCTCATCAAGTTGCGACATCGCTTCACGCATGGATGGCCGAAAGAAAAAATCAGGAACTACTTCCCTGCTTGGCCGTACATCGCGCTGGTAGTCGGCCCATGCGCTCATCAAAAAGTTGTTCAGGCCCGGGTTATGAACCGCATTGATCGGATCTACACCCCATTGCGTTGGCGACACCAAGTTCATTGATGCATCTGCTTGCAACACTTCGCGAATGTTCTCGGCACGCACCGTGTGCTCATGTGGTGAATGCGAGCCAGATTCGGCAATTTCTTCTTGTGGGTTATGCCCTAAATGGGCATCGGTGTAGACAACTTTCACGCTGCCACCTCAGTCGAATTGTGGCGCAGATCGCAACGAGCGTTTGATTTCGGCAACTCCCAACTCGGCAATGGTCTGCACGGCATCCCACAATCGTACGGCTTCGTCGCCGCGTGGTGCCCGAGAAATCACTGGCCCGAAGAGACTCGCTTCCTGCGCAGACTTTGGATTAAACGTAAGGATCGGCGTGCCAACATCTTTTCCTGTTCGACTGAGAGCAGCTTCTGTCTCAAAGCGGATTACCTCATCGTGAGTCTCATCGGTGTAGGAATCAGCAATTGTCTTGGGCAACGACGCACTGACAGCAATCTCTGTCAAAAAAGCGTGCGGGCTCTCGAGCAAGTCGCGCCGTCCATCTCGGTGGATTGCAGTTCCAAGGGCCGTGTAAAACGCTGCAACTCCGGCATTGCCCTGCACGGATCGTGCGGCGCTAGCAACCCGCAAACCCTGCAAACCGGCATTATGGATTGCCTCATATTGCGAATTGTTGGCATACCCGCGCTCGGCATTAACCATGCGCAGGCTGATGAACTTCCAGGACACCTCATAGTTGCGCTCTTGCTGAACATTGGTTACCCAACGCGACGTAATCCATGCCCATGGGCATACGGGGTCAAAATAAAACTCAAGATCTGCGGACATGTTCGTAGGTTAGTCGCGTGAGTGCACGTTAGTCGCGTGCAAGTTCACGTAGTTCGTACGTTTCAATGAGGTCGCCCTGCTTCAAATCCTGGAAGTCTGACAAGCTGATACCACATTCGAAACCTTCACGAACTTCGCGAACATCATCTTTGAAGCGACGTAACGATTGAATTGCACCCTTCCAAATGATGGTTCCATCGCGCAAAAAGCGCACCTTTGAACCACGCGTAATGACACCGGTGCGAACCGAACAACCAGCAATCGCACCAACCTTTGGAGACTTGAACACTTCGCGCACTTCTGCTTCGCCAGTGACCACTTCCTCAAACTCAGGTGCAAGCATGCCCTTCATGGCTTTTTCTAT
>JAURJB010000016.1 GCA_030832455.1 Acidimicrobiales bacterium | reverse complement strand
AGTCGGCATCCATAGTGATAATGAATTCAGTCGAAACACTTGACGATGAAATACCAGTGCGTAGAGCATCTCCGAATGAATCGGTTGGGTGGCGTTTAATCGGTTTTGCACCGAGTGCACTTATCTCAGCGAGTTCAGAGGAATCAGCAAAACTTGGCAAGACGACAAGAATTTCTGTTTGAGTACCCTTCAGTGAATTGGTGACTGCAATGATTTTAGGAATCAGAATTCGCAGATTCACAATCTCGTTGTATGCAGGTAACAGAACTGTTAAGTCACCCGAACTTTTCAGGTTGCCGGGTTTATTCACGACATAAGTTTATAACGGTGAATGAAATCACTGGTTTCGTTAAAAACTTTAGATGGTGGACATTGCAGTAGTGGTGGAGTTGGGGGGAATCAACTGACCTTCAGTCTGTTGGTGCCGAGCGGTGTCGCGGCTCGGACTACGCCAAATGATTACGCCAATTCGCGAGGTAGTCGTCGTGGCCAGGGCATGACGTCCAACTCCGCGTGACTACATGCCTTTTGGTGGGCGAATGATCAGCTCTTCAATATTGATTTCGGCTGGTTGAGTGATGATGTACTCAACTGCACGAGCGACGTGTGCGACGTCGCCAAAAGAGTCCGGCATCGCCTGCTGGATTTGATCGAGTTGCCCCTGCGGCAATCGGCGCTGGTCGTCGAAGGCGACCTTTTCGATGCCGGCCATGGCGGCGACACCCTCCACCATCTTGCCGTCGATGTGGCGAACGAAGTTCGTTGCAAAGACTCCCGGCATGACTGACGTGGTGCGAATGGTGTCACCCTCGAGCTCCTTGCGCAGGGTGGAGTTGATGCAGTTCACGGCGTGCTTCGTCGCACCGTAGACACCGCTGTCGCGTCGTATTGCACCAACGGAAGAAATGTTGATGATGTTGCCCTGCGACTTCGTGGCACGCATGGCTCGGATCGCAGCCTGGCATCCCACCGCAAGGGCCAGCACGTTGATCTCGAGCATCGCTCGCCACATCGCGGGGTCACCGTCGGCAATCGTCGTCCCGACATCGCCGAAACCAGCATTGTTCACCATCACATCAAGACGTCCTGTCGTGTTCGCGGCTGATGTGACCCACTCGGTGAGTCGTTCCAGATTGCCGAGGTCGAAAACTGCAACATCAGCCTTGCCGCCAGCCTTGCGAATCGTTGATGCGGATTCTTCCATCGGTTCACTGGTTCGTCCCGTCATGAAAACGTGGGCACCCAGCGAACCGAGATGCTCGGAGATTGCTCTGCCGAGTCCACTGGATGCGCCCGTAACGCACACCGTGCGGCCCTCAATCGATTGACTCTTGGACATATCTTTCCTCCCGTTTAGGTCTGACAGTTTCGGGGTGAAATGTCAGGTATCGTCATCCTGACATGTTGACTCAAAAATGTCAAACTGGGGGAGTGGCAACCACCGATTCAGTGCGAGCTCAGCGGATCGAGGAGATCTTGCGTGCGTCGATTCCGTTGTTTGCCAAGCGTGGATTTCGCAAGACATCGATGGCGCACATCGCAGATGCAGCGGGTATGTCCCGGCCAGCGCTGTACCAATACTTCACCGATCGAGCAGATCTCTTCGCTGCCGCCTATGTGATGTTGTTGGAAGAAGCGACTGACGCGGCATTAGCGGCGCTTGCGCAGCCGGTGTCGCTTGCGGCCCAACTTGATGGATATCTCCAACGCATTTCTGGGGATGGCTACGCAGCTCTTTCGGCAACCAAATATGGAGATGAACTCATTGAGGCGCGTCATGCATTCGCCGCCGAGGCGGCCACGGCAGCGGTGAAGCGTGCGCACAAGGGTCTACGTGACCATCTCAAGGCGACAACCTCCGATCAGCAATCACAAGACCGCGCGCTTGAGATTCTCACGCTGTCAACAGTGGGTCTTAAGCAGGATCTGCCCACGCCAGCCGCCTATCGACGACGACTGACGTTTCTTGCAGGAGCAGTTGCTCGAGCATTGCACTAAGTGGAGCTGGGGGGAATCGAACCCCCGTCCATCAGCCGTTGAACGCCCGTGATACGACCATTCCCGACACTGTTGCTACGCAGCAACATCGGCGGGTCGATTGGTTAATGCCGAAGCACTAACCCGCGGAATGTCTTTCCATTCGGCCATTGGTCTTTCCCAACGTCATCGGTCTTTCCCAATGTCATTCCCCGCTTCTGTTGCCGGGCTGCGGTGAATTGGCCCCGTGCGACCTTGCGGCTCACGGTTGCTCTCTACCACCTAATTAGGCGGCGAGAGCGAACTGCTTGTTGGCAGTTGTTTTTTTGCCCCGTTTTACGAGTCTGAGCAACTCGGGTCGCACGCTCGGCCAGCGACACTGACGTCGAAACCTGTCAGCCCCGTGAACTTTGCTTGCGCAGTCAGTGTAGGGCAGAGGTGTATCAATAATGTAAAAAGGCCCTGCAGAAAATTTCTGCAGGGCCTTTTTAGCTAGATGGTGTTAATTACTTGAGGTCAAACCGATCATTGTTCATGACTTTGGTCCATGCCTTCACGAAATCGCCCACAAACTTGCCAGCGTTGTCGTTCTGTGCATATACCTCTGCCAATGAGCGCAATTGCGAGTTTGAACCAAAGATCAAGTCGTTGCGAGTTGCAGTTCCTACAACTTCACCCGACTTGCGGTTACGACCTTCAAAGGTCTCTTCATCCTTGCCCGTTGGCTTCCACTCGGTGTTGACGTCCAAAAGATTGACGAAGAAGTCGTTCGTCAATGTTCCGACACGCTTGGTGAACACACCAGCCGTTGACTGATTGTGGTTTGCGCCAAGAACTCGCAAGCCTCCAACCAACACGGTCATTTCTGGAGCCGACAGACCCAGCAAGTTTGCTTTTTCGAGCAACAACTGTTCTGTTGGTTGTACGTGACCTGGCTTCAAGAAGTTGCGGAAGCCATCAAATGTTGGCTCGAGCACTGCAAAGGACTCGGTGTCAGTTTGTTCCTGAGTTGCGTCACCGCGACCTGGGCTAAACGGAACACTCACCTTTACACCTGCATCTTGTGCAGCCTTTTCCACACCAACGTTTCCACCCAACACGATCAGGTCGGCAATTGACATGCCGGTCTCTGTGCTGAGTTTTTCGTAGACGGCAAGAGCCGTTGCAAGTTGTGATGGGTTGTTAACTTCCCAGTTCTTTTGTGGCAACAAACGAACTCGGGCACCATTTGCTCCACCGCGCTTGTCGGTGTTGCGGTATGACGATGCCGAAGCCCATGCGGTAGCAACCAGCTGCGACACACTGAGGTCCGAACCAAGGATCTTGGTTTTTGCAGCTTCAATGTCTTGTGCTGATGGAGCTTTTGCTGGGGCTGGAATTGGATCCTGCCAAATGAGGTCTTCCTTTGGCACGAGTTTTCCGACGTAACGGGACTTTGGTCCCATGTCGCGGTGGGTCAGTTTGAACCACGCACGAGCAAACGCATCGGCAAACTTGTCTGGATTGGCGTAGAAGTCTTTTGAGATCTTCAGATACTCAGGATCAAACTTCAATGCCAAGTCAGCTGTGGTCATGATTGGGGCATGGCTACGTGATGAGTCATGTGCGTCTGGCACACTTCCCGCCATCGCGCCACCCTTTGGAACCCACTGCTTTGCACCGGCTGGACTTGCTGTTAGTTCCCACTCGTTTTCGAGAAGGATCTTGAAGTAGTCGTTGTCCCATTTAATTGGGTTGGTTGTCCATGCACCTTCGATGCCGCTGGTGATGGTGTCAACGCCTTTTCCTGATCCCATCGAGTTGATCCAACCAAAGCCCATTGCTTGGATTGGTGCAGCTTCTGGTTCTGGTCCAACGTATTTGCCTGGGTCGCCTGCGCCGTGAGCCTTACCGAATGTGTGTCCACCGGCAACAAGTGCAACAGTTTCTTCATCATTCATGGCCATGCGCGCGAAGGTTTCGCGAACGTCGCGAGCCGACAACACTGGGTCTGGATTTCCGTTCGGGCCTTCTGGGTTGACATAGATCAAACCCATCTGCACTGCAGCAAGTGGGTTGTCGAGCAAACGGTCACCCTTGTAGCGCTCGTCTCCTAGCCACGTTGTTTCCGTGCCCCAATAGGTTTCGTCTGCTTCGTACACATCTGCACGACCGCCACCGAATCCGAAAGACTTAAAGCCCATTGAGTCGAGTGCAACGTTGCCAGCAAGAATGAACAAGTCTGCCCACGACAACTTGTTGCCGTACTTTTGCTTCACGGGCCACAACAAGCGACGTGCTTTGTCAAGGTTGCCGTTGTCTGGCCATGAGTTCAATGGAGCAAAGCGTTGCATGCCGGTTCCGCCGCCGCCTCGTCCGTCTTGAATTCGGTATGTACCAGCAGCATGCCAGGTCATACGAATGAAGAATGGTCCGTAATGGCCGTAGTCGGCTGGCCACCAATCTTGTGAGTCGGTCATTAAAACGGTGAGGTCCTTTATCACCGCATCAAGATCAAGTGATGCAAATTCTTTTGCATAATCAAAGTTGGGATCCATTGGATCGCCAGCCTCTGGATTGTTATGCAATACCTTCACATTGAGTTGGTTAGGCCACCACTTTGAGTTGGTGGTTCCCATGCCATGTGCTGTTGTTGCGCCTGCACTAAATGGGCAAGCGCTTGTTGTGTCTGTCATTGGTTTTCCTTTCGGGTTTGATGTGTAGCTTGAGATTTTGAGGTTTGTTGACATGCAGGGCATTCGCCCCAGTACGTCACATCGGCCTCGTCAATGATGAATCCGTTGCTGTTTGATGCTTCGAGGCAAGGGCGCGCGCCAACTGCACAATCCACATCGGTTACTAAACCGCACGATCTGCACACCAAGTGGTGGTGATTGTCGCCAACTCGATCTTCAAACAATGCGGGAGAGTCAATGGGTTGAATGCGACGTGCTAAACCCTTTTCGACGAGTGTGTTCAGAGTGTCGTACACCGACTGACGAGAGATTGAACCGAGTTGTTCGCGTGCAACCTCGGTGGCTTGATCGGCAGTGATGTGCGGGTGATCGCTGATCGTTTGCAGCAAGGCCAGGCGCTGGGCAGTAACGCTCAGGCCATGGGATCGAAGCAAACTTTCATTGGCGAGACTCACGAAGTGGACGATATCATAATTTTGACATAGTCCAGAAATCATGCCCTAAGAGTTCGGGTTACTGGCCCTGCTTCTTCTGGCGGCCAGCCTCGCGACGCATTTCGAGTTCTGACTCCTTTTTGGCAATGGCTTGCCGGCGATCGGCCTTTTGCCTGCCTTTGGCCAGCGCAATGTCCACCTTGACGCGCCCCTTGCTGAAGCGCACTTCAAGCGGAACAATGGTGAGGCGTTCCTTGTTAATGCGGTCTTGCATTCGTCGAATTTGTTCGCGATGAAGGAGTAGCTTGCGGCGGCGCATGGGTTCGTGTGCGCCAACTCCATGGGCAAATGCGTATGAAGCGATATGAATACCGTCAAGCCACATTTCGCCGTTCACCACATGGGCATAGGCATCTGCCAACTGCACTTGCCCCGAGCGCACACTTTTCACTTCGCTTCCAAGCAGCACAATGCCGGCCTCGACTACATCAATAATGGTGTAGTCGTGCCGCGCCTTGCGATTACTGGCAACCACTCGGTCGAGGTGCTCCCGTTCGCTCTGCTTGTGTTGTGCGTTCATATCGTTCGTTTCAGCATACGGGTAGCCTGAAATTGCGATGAGTACCCAAACCACACTGACCGTGACAGCACAGGTAGTGCAGCAGATCGGCGAGCATGCCATTTCGTGCTATCCCGAAGAAGCGTGTGGTTTGTTGGTTGGTCGCAGCGCCACAAGCGAGGTGGTCGAGTTTCATCCGTGCGAAAACATCACACATTCTGCAAAGGTGTACACCATTAATCCAAAACAACATTTGGTGATTGAGCGCAATGCCGAAGACGCGGGTTTTGATGTGGTGGGTGTGGTGCATAGCCATACGCATACAGAGGCATACCCAAGCTCGACTGATGTGGCACAAGCCCCAGATCCGGGCTGGCACTACATGATCGTCACACTGAAGCGCGGTGTGCCAGAACCACGCAATTTTCGGATTATTGATGGGGTGATTTCAGAAACGGAAATAATTCAACACAACTGAGGGTTGTAACCAGCACATCGTTAGAATTATGACCTATGCAGTCAACAATCCCCGGAGTTGAAATGACGCAAAAAGCAAGTGTGCTTGACCTCATTGGCAATACGCCGGTGGTGGACGTCAGCAACCTGTCCCCAAATCCTCGGGTGCGACTCATTGCCAAACTGGAAAGTCAGAACCCATTCGGCTCGGTAAAAGACCGCATTGCCAAGTCGATGATTGAGCAAGCTATTGCCGAGGGCAAATTGAAGCCTGGGCAACGAATCATGGAGCCATCTTCGGGCAACACGGGTATTGCACTTGCTGCAATTGCAGGTGTGAAGGGCAACCCAATCACCATTTTGATGCCAGACAGTGTGTCGATTGAACGTCGTCAAATGCTTGAAGTGTTTGGGGCAGAAATCATTTTGACACCAGGGCCAGAAGGCTCAAATGGTGCGGTGCGGCGCGCCGAAGCCCTTGCAGCCGAGCACCCCGAGTGGTGCTTTATGCATCAGTATCAAAACGATGCAAACCCGCGTGCCCATTACCAGACCACGGGTCCAGAAATTTGGCGTGATGTTCCAGAAATTACCCACTTCGTTGCTGGTCTCGGAACCAGTGGCACGCTCATGGGCGTGGGCAAGTATCTCAAAGAGCAAAACTCAGCAGTAAAAATTGTGGCGGTCGAACCACCACTCGGCGAGCGTGTTGAGGGTTTACGCAATTTGGACGAGGGCTATATCCCACCAATTTTCCAAAACTGGCACGGCATTGATGTACTCGATCGCAAACGTGTGGTTCGCCCGCGCGAAAGTTTGGAAATGACGCGTCGTCTTGTTCGTGAATGTGGAATTTTTGCTGGTATTTCTTCGGGTGCTTCGCTTGCAGGAGCGCTGAAGGTGGCGGGTGAAATTGACGAAGGAACGATTGCGTTCATTGTGTGCGACGGGGGTTGGAAGTATCTGTCAACCGGTGCGTATACCGATGATCTTGATGCGGCCGAAGCAGCAGCCGAAAAAATTATCTATTTCTAATTGCGCGTTAACCGCCAATAACCAACACAACGAGGCCTGCAAGCACGATTGCCGCAGATGCGATACGTCGCTTGTGGTCACCTTCATCAAGCATTTTCCAGCCTGCAAATGCGGCAATCACCACGCTTGATTCGCGTAATGACGCAACATATCCAACTGGTGCATGGCGGTAGGCGATCATCACCAATATGTATGCAACTGTCGAAAATGCTCCTGCTACCGACATCACTTTCCAATGTGCTTTTAATGTGGGGATCATCTGTTTGCGACTATGAACACTTGCATAGAGCGAAACGAATATCGCAGCTGCAATGTTGAGTGCAAGTGCGTATGCAACAGGTTGTGATTGCCGCGTGCCATGACCATCGACCACCGAGTACACCGCAATAGTTGATGCAACGGCAAGTGCTGCGCCGACAACGTGCCACGAGCCACTTTTGGCAAGTACAAATAATCCAAGTACGGCAATGACGATGCCAATGGTTGAGGTGCTGGAAAGTGAGTCGTTTAACAGCAACACGCCACCAGCTGCCGCGGCCAACGCACCAGCACCGCGAACGATGGGATACGACATCGAAAAATCGCCACGGTCATAAGCGCGCGACAACAACATCAGGTACGGAACATGCGTTGCGCCACTGGCGATTGCCCAGCCCCACGCAACATCGGGTGGAGAAGCTGAAAGAAACCAGATAGCGAGCACCACCGCACTGATTGCTCCGCCAATCGTAAATTGGCCCCACAGTGCAAGGCGACGGTCGGTGCTTTGTTTGACGAGCAGATTCCATGATGCATGCAGAATTGCGGCGGTTAATGCAAGCACGGTGGCAAGAAGCACCAATGCAGACTATTGCGCTGGCGTATTGTGGAAGCCGATGCCAAACAAGCCGAGTAGCGCAGTTGGCCCGATCGGCATGTTCGATTCTGGGTTTGGTGGTCTCACGGTTGCCCGAGCAGTGATTGATCTGTTGCCTGCTGAAGACGTTGTCTACATTGGCGACACAGGGCGCTACCCATATGGCAATAAACCTGCCGAACAGGTGCGCGAGTATGCCCGTGAATTGGCGTGGAGCCTGGTGCGTGATTTCAATGCAAAACTTGTCGTCATTGCGTGCAATACCGCCGCTTCAGTTGCGTTGCATGAATTGTCAAAAGAATTGCCGGTGCCAGTGCTTGGAGTAGTCGAGCCAGGCGCGCGTGCATTGGTTCGTGCAACGCACAATAGGAAAGTTGGCGTCATTGGCACGGTGGGAACGATTTCTTCAGGCGCGTATGTGCGAGCAATCACTAACACCCATGCCGATGTCACGTTGACGTCTGCAGCATGTCCAGGGTTTGTCGAATTTGTTGAGCGTGATCAAACGTCAGGGGACGAAGTAACAGTGCTTGCCGAGCGTTTATTGGCGCCGGTCCGTGACGCGGGTGTTGATGCGTTGTTGCTTGGATGCACGCATTACCCCTACTTGTCGAGGGTAATTGGCGAAGTAATGGGGCCAAAGGTTGTGCTTGTGAGCAGTGGCGACGAAACAGCGTTTGCGGTGCGTGACGCTTTAAGCGAATCTGGCATGGCAGCAACGAGTGGAGTTGGTTCGCATCGCTTTTTGTCATCTGGCGATGTTGCATGGTTTGCACAACTGGGTCGCAGATTGCTTGGCCCCGAACTCGATCACGCCGAGCAGTGGTCAGTTAATTCACATTCGTAACAACAGGGAGAACATATTCATGACACGTTTTGATGGAAGACAGCACAACGAACTGCGACCAATTACTTTTCAGCGAGATTTCACAGAAATGTCGGCTGGTTCAATTCTTGTGTCATTTGGCAAGACACGAGTGCTGTGTACTGCTTCGCTTGATGAGGACGTACCACGCTGGATGAAGGGAAGTGGCAAGGGTTGGGTAACTGCAGAGTATTCAATGCTTCCCGGTTCGTCGCCAGAGCGAGTTGGTCGTGAAGCTGCGAAGGGAAAACAATCGGGGCGAACGGTTGAAATTCAACGATTGATCGGTCGCGCGTTGAGATCCTCAATCGATATGAAGCAACTAGGAGAGCGCCAGATTTTGATTGACTGCGATGTGTTGCAGGCAGATGGTGGCACGCGTACGGCAAGCATTTGTGGAGCCTTCGTTGCATTGCACGACGCGATCACACGTATTCAGCAAAACGGTGGGCTGACGACCAACCCGTTGCATTCAATGTGTGCAGCAATCAGTGTGGGTATCCACAATGGCAATCCAGTGATTGATCTCCCTTACGAAGAAGATTCAAAAGCTGAAGTCGATATGAATGTGGTGATGCTGCAGCCGATGAATGGTGGCGAGCCAACATTTGTTGAAGTGCAAGGTACTGCAGAAGGCAAGGCATTTTCGCGTAGCGAACTGGATTCGTTGCTTGGACTTGCCGCAGGCGGGCTCGAGCAGATTTTTGCAAAACAGCGCGAGATTATTTCCACGCCACCGACACCTCGACAACTCGGCAGGTAGTTGTGTTGCGCGCAGTGTGCGCTTCGGCCAACCCGCACAAGGTTGCCGAGATGTTTGACTTGATGGGCGGAGTCGTCGACTTGCAGCCACGACCTGTTGCTCTAGCTGACGTTGTCGAAGATGCCGACACACTCGTTGGCAATGCGCGACTGAAAGCAGTTGCAGTGTGTGCATCTACTGGTTTGCCTGCTTTTGCTGATGACACTGGGTTGGAAGTGGACGCGTTGAACGGCGCACCTGGAGTGCGCACTGCACGTTTTGCTGGCGAACAAGCCACCGATGCCGACAATCGATCGAAGATGTTGCGCGAACTTGCAGGAAAAACACGAACTTGTAGGTTCAGAACAGTTGCGTTGTTACGATTTCCTGACGGGCAAGAAATCATCGCCGAAGGTGTGTGCGAAGGTGTGCTTGCTGAAAGTGAAATGGGTGAGCGCGGGTTCGGATACGACCCATTGTTCATTCCCCGTGATGGCGATGGTCGAACATTTGCGCAGATGTCAATCGAAGAAAAGCATGTGCTGTCACACCGAGGAAAGGCTTTTCGGGCGCTGGCAAAAAAACTCGATGAATCAACGAGAAACGAATCACCAACCGCGTAAGTCGATTGCCCAGCGGTCGACAATGTCGTCTCCGTTTACCACCCATGCTTCATCATGTTTAGCAACGGTTGGGTCGATATGTGCTGGTGTAACGCGAATGCGTGTGCCTACGGGTGGTGGGGTTCCGTCGTTGGGTGAGAACGTGGTGTGTTCATCCGAGCAGAACCACACAGAGTGCCCATCGATTGAAGGATTGCCATGGTCCATACCAAGTGATTTCAAACCAACATCGATCACTGCCCACTTGGCCGAAGAAGAGATGACTGTTCCAACAACAAATGCTGCTTGTGCAAATGGCAAACCCAGTTGTGCGTACTGCGTGTCCATCAGCGAATACGAACCTGCTTGTATTTCGGTGACACCAGTGTTGGCATGCATGTTGTAGGTGCCTGTTCCGCCCGCAGAAATGATGTCGCCACCAACATCGTTGGCTGCATTACGCAGAAGTGCCATGCATGCTTCTACTTTTTCTAATTTCTCACTGTGGGTTGTCACCATCATGAGGTGCCCTTCGTAGCCCATTACACCACGCACATGTAATCCTGTGTTGCGAGCAGAGTCGGCAAGTCTTCCCGCATGTTCTGGGGCAACTCCGCATCGGGGCAGTCCAACGTTGACATCAATCATCACGTTTCTGATTCCTGCGTGGTGTGCTGCGTGCAAGGTTGCATCCGAATCAATCGCGACGGTGATCATGGCGTGATCTTGTTCTGCGGCCATTGCCGCAAGACGAAGATCGTCAACGGTTTCATTGGCAAGAAGCAGGTCGGTTCCAAACCCAGCGCGAGCCATGCCGATTACTTCTCGCGGGGTTGCGCAGGTAAATGTGTGATGGCCTGCAAGCACGTGCAGTTTGGCTAGTGAGGTGCATTTCGTTGCCTTCATATGCGGTCGCAGGCGACTGCCGGGTAATGCAGCAGCCATGGTTGCAATGTTTTGCTTGGCAATCTCGCCATTAATGATGAGCGCTGGGGTCTGAAGCTGGGCGATATGCGAAGGCTGAGAACTCACAGTGCCGACGGAGAGACTCGAACTCTCACTGACAGCATCCTAAGTGCTGTGCCTCTGCCATTGGGCTACGTCGGCGAACTGTGATCAGGGTAGTGGCAACTCGTGGTTTCTTGACAGAATGTAAAGCGTGACCTCAACAATGACCGCCGCAGAAGATTCCCACGCCCTTGCGAGCCAGCTTGGCCTCGCCGACACCGTGGTCGACGAAGGGGCGCTCGCCGAAAGCATTCGTAAATGTGCGGCGAACAATGTGGTGCTGCCCACATTTGCGCAACTTGCAAATCCTTCGTTGATTCCCGCCGACATTGCATCAGGTGCAGACAAAAACTCTCCCGACTCACGCAACTTATTTCGTGTGCACTGGTTTAACGACATGGCGGGAAATCGTGTAGAAGTTCCCGACCATGTGGTGTTGCCGAAATCACTGACAGGTGTTGATAGCCCGATTGTGGTGATGTTTGGTGATCGCTTTCCGATGATCACTGCACACAAAGTGTTGGCTGCGTATTCATGTTTGGCGCCGCGAGTCATAACCGGACAGTTCAATCCAGCAACGCAACGGGCTGTGTGGCCATCGACGGGCAACTATGCACGCGGTGGTGTGGCGATCAGCAAGATCATGGGCGCACGTGGAGTAGCAGTGTTGCCTGCTGGTATGTCGCAAGAGCGTTTCGATTGGCTTGATCGTTGGACAAGTGACCCGAGCGACATCATTCGGACACCTGGCACCGAAAGCAACGTAAAAGAAATTTATGATGCGTGCAACGAAATGCAGAAGGATCCAAAGAACTTCATCTTCAATCAATTCTGCGAGTTTGGAAACTATCTGGGGCATTACGAAGTGACTGGCAGAGCGTTGTCGACGGTGTACGAATACGTCGCCAAAAACCTGAACCGTCCAAACCTTCGTCTTGCCGCATTTACCAGTGCCACGGGTTCTGCAGGAACAATTGGTGCTGGCGACCACTTGAAGGACAAGTACGGAACGAAGATCGTGGCTGTTGAAGCACTGGAGTGCCCAACCATGCTCGAAAATGGTTTTGGCGAACACAACATTCAAGGCATTGGCGACAAGCACATACCACTCATCCATAACGTGATGAACACCGATGTCATTGCAGCGGTGTCCGACCGTGTGACTGACGAACTCGATGTGTTGTTCAATACTTCTGCTGGTCGCGATTACCTGGTGCAACGCAAACACATTCCACAAGAAATCGTCGACACTCTGCCGCACTTTGGGTTTTCGGCTATTTGCAACACCATTGCGGCAATCAAAACTGCGAAGTTGCTTGGCCTTGGTGCCGATGATGTGCTGATCACGATTGCCACTGACGGTGCAGATTTGTACCCAAGCGAGCGCGTGAAAACCTTAAAGAAGCGCTTCAATAACAACTTCACGCAAGTCGATGCGGCAGAGGTGTTTGCTGAACACTTGGCAACAGTGCAGACCGACTCCATGATCGATTGCACCGAGCGCGATCGCAATCGAATCTTCAACTTGGGTTATTACACCTGGGTGGAACAGCAGGGTACACCGCTTTCGGTATTTGAAGCTCGTCGTTCACAGTCCTTCTGGAGCAATTTGCGTCAGCATGTTCCTACCTGGGAAGCACTGATTACCGAATTCAACGCTCGAGTAGCAGCAACGAAGTAATTGTTCATGAATGCACTTGCCACGCCACAGGTTGGGTGGAAGTGCGCCGTATGTGGCGCGCGAGTGCCAATCAGCACGTCGTTGGCGTGGCGTTGCCCGCAGGCAACAGACGGTGACACTCACCACGTGCTGCATCTGGAACAACCGATTGCACCCTTGCGAAGCACAGGAGATGTCAACCCGTACGTTGCATTTCGCAAATACTTAGCGTGGGATGCTTTTGCTGCAGCGCTTGGCATGTCAGATGATGATCGGGTCGCGTTGATTCGTGAAACCGATCAGCGTGTAGAGAAAGTTGCTGGCATCGGTTTTCGGTTCACGCCATTTGCGCGCCATGATTCACTTTCTGATGCACTTGGGTTTGGCGCAAGCGGTGGCGTGTGGGTGAAGGATGAAACCAATGGTGTCGCAGGTTCGCATAAATCGCGACACCTCTTCACTGAACTATTGCATTTGCTTGCCACCGAACGCTCAGGTGTAGCAACGTGGACGTCTACAGAGACGCGACCGCTGTTGGCAATTGCATCGTGTGGCAACGCTGCGTTTGCTGCATCAACATTGGCAAAAGCTGTTAACTGGCCAATTCGTGTTTTTGTTCCCGAGAACGCGGCAGCAGATTTGACCGACTTGCTCGAATCAGTTGATGCATTGATCGAACGTTGTCCGCGTTTGCCTGATGATCCGCCGGGTGATCCGTGTGTGCATCGATTTCGCGAAGCAGTTGCACATGGTGCAATTCCATTTGGTGTACAAGGAAGAGAAAACGCGTGGTGCCTTGATGGCGGACGCACAATTGGTTGGGAGATGGCCGACAGTATGGAACGAGTCAGTGGTCCGCCATTGGATCGTGTGTTTATGCAGGTTGGTGGTGGCGCGTTTGCCGCGTGTGGCAGTGCTGGGCTATTTGCGGGTGGGCTGCGGCCAAAGCTTCATGCAGTGCAGACCGAGCAGTGCGCGCCGCTTGCCCGAGCGTGGAATCACGCGCGTGATTCTGGTGGCGCAAAGAATGCGGGCGCCAGATGGTCGGATTGCATGTGGCCTTGGGAGTCGGTGAAGCCATCTCTTGCCGATGGCATTCTTGATGACGAGACCTACGACTGGATTGGTGTGTGTAATCAGATGGCCGATAGCGGAGGTTCACCCATCGTCGTTGCCGAGCAGCATGTTGTTGACGCGTACTCGCTGGCGCATCGAGCCACAGATATCAATGTCAGCCCAACAGGAACCGCAGGACTTGCAGGGTTGCTTGCAATGCGCAGTGAAATTGCAGATGACGAACGAGTGGTGGTCGTCTTTAGTGGTGTTCGGCGTCACTTCATGCCACTCCCGTCTACGCATTAGTGGGGTAGTAGTCTGATCGCCATGAGTAACAGCCCACTACACATTCCATCGGTACCATTTGCACAAGACGGTGGACCAGAGTCGCAAAACAATATTTTCTTGCGACTGTTGAAGAGTCGAGTCATCATGCTGGGCAGTGATGTGAATGATGATGTTGCCAACCAGATTTGTGCGCAGTTGTTGTTTCTTGAAGGCGAAGATCCAAAGGCTGATGTGTGGTTGTACATCAACAGCCCTGGCGGATCTGTCACTGCAGGTATGGCCATTTACGACACCATGCAGTTCATCAGTTGCGATGTAGCGACGGTGTGTTTGGGGCTTGCAGCGTCAATGGGCCAGTTCTTGCTCACTGCAGGCACAGCTGGCAAGCGTTACACCCTGCCAAATGCGCGCATCATGATGCACCAACCACTCGCAGGTCTGCGCGGCCAGGCATCAGACATTGCAATTCAGGCCGAGCAGTTGCAGTACACCAAGAAGCGCATGGCCGAATTGATTGCATTTCACTCAGGCCAAAAGATTGAGCAAATTCAGCAAGACTCCGAGCGCGACCGCTGGTTCACCCCGGATCAGGCAAAAGATTATGGCCTTGTCGACAAAGTGATTGTGAAGCGCGGAGAAATTCGCTAACACACTCTTGCTTAGGGCGTTACTTGAACGCCTTGTGAAATATCAACGCCGCACGTTGCAACCACCCACTCCGACGATGCAGTAGCACTTGCCTCTGTGGCGTATGCAAGATCAACGACTCGCTGCACGCTCTCTGGATTGTCGGCATCAACTTTGGATGACTCGACCATCAACGTGGTCAGTGCATTCCAGTGTTCTTCAATCTCTAACGGTGCAACTTTGGCAAGCCGTTTGAATCGTTCCACGGCAATGTTGACTTGTTCTTCCGTGGCAGGAGCGCTTGCAATCGCTGGCATTTCTTTTTCAAGTTGACGGCAGAAGTTAGTTGCCGTACGCGGTGTCTCTGAGCACGCAGTCACCCCAAACAACGCAACGAGACACAGTGGTAGTAGGCGACGCACACTCCTATTCTCACAGCAATCATTGCGTCGATAGTGGACGCTCGCGCTTCCGCTAGCGATACGTATCTGCACACATCGCCGCATGGCATTTATATCTTTGCGTTCGGCAACGTTGTTAGGGGTGCAAGGCGCTCCAGTAGAAATTGAAATTCATTTAGGAATGGGTTTGCCTGGCTTTACCATCGTTGGTCAACCCGATGAGTCGTGTCGCGAGTCGCGTGATCGAGTGAGGGCGGCACTGTTGTCGTGTGATTTGCCATGGCCCAATCGGCGTATCACCGTAAACCTTGCCAACGGTGCAAATGAGCGAAAAGGCGGGGCGGGTCTTGATGTCGCAATCGCAATTGGTTTGTTGGTTGTGCAAGAAATCCTCACAGCCGAATCGGTCGCACCATATGCATTCATTGGTGAGTTGGGGCTAGACGGTTCGCTTCGTGGAGTTGCTGGTGTGGTTCCACTTGTAGCGGCAATCGATGATCGCATCGTGGTTGTTCCAAAAGCTGTGTTACGCGAGGCTCGCGTTGTATCGCAACACACAGTGCGTGGTGTGGCTTCGTTGTCTGAGTTAGTGCAATGTTTGCGTGGCGAGCAGCAGTGGTATCAGCCCGAGCCGTTGACGAGTATTCGCGAAGAATACGAACAATCCGACATGGCAGATGTGCGAGGGCAAAGCGCAGCACGACATGCGTGCGAAATTGCTGCCGCTGGCGCTCATCATTTGTTACTTGTTGGTCCGCCCGGGGCAGGTAAATCAATGCTTGCCCAGCGATTGGCGGGCATCCTTCCCGATCTTTCTGACACCGATGCAGTGACATCAACCATTGTTCATTCGGCAGCTCATATTGCACTGCCAAACAGTGGTTTGGTTAGTCGGCCGCCGTTTCGAGCGCCGCATCATTCAACGTCGCTTGTGGCAATGGTTGGCGGTGGCACATCGGCCCTTCGCCCAGGCGAAATTTCGTTAGCAACAAATGGTGTGTTGTTTCTAGACGAACTTGGCGAGTTTGCTCCGAGTGTGCTCGATGCACTTCGTCAACCGTTAGAAGAAGGAGTGGTGCGAATCGCACGGGCACGTTCATCGGTGTCGCTACCGGCAAAGTTCTTGCTGGTTGCTGCAACGAATCCGTGTCCATGTGGGGAAGGTGCACCTGGGATATGTGTATGCGACGATCGGGCAAAGCAAAAGTATCTACGACGTTTTTCTGGCCCTCTTCTTGATCGATTCGATTTGCGTGTAGCGGTGACTCGTCCGCATGTCGACGAATTGCTCGCCGCCCATCCGAATGAATCGAGTCAACAGATTGCTGCTCGTGTGATGCGGGCTCGCCAGTACGCGTTGCAACGCAACGGGTGTCTCAACTCTGCGCTTCCTGCCGACATGCTCGATGTGCATGCGCCGCTCACCGATGGTGCAGCAAAATTGCTGCGCAATCATTTGGAGCGCGGGAGATTATCGGGGCGTGGGTATCACCGAGTTCGCCGTGTTGCTCGCACCATTGCCGACTTGCACTCCGAACAGGAACATGTGGAAGAAAAGCACGTTGCGGTAGCACTTGCATTACGAGTTGGCGTGCAATCGCAGTTTTCTGGCGATCGGGTAGCGCAATGAGCAAGATTGCACGCATTGATGACGAATGCGTGATTGCAGCCGTATTGGCAACAAAAGCCGCAGTGAAGAGTCGCGCGCTATCGCAAATGCTTGACTGTTTTACTCCTTCACAGATCGCCCGTCATCACATCGAACACCCACCAACGTTGCAGGAATGTGAGCGAATGGCCGAACGGCTTGAACTGACGGCAATGAATGTCACCTATGTTGGCGCTCGCGATTATCCATCCATATTGCTCAGCGATTCTTCGCGCAGCCCAGTGTTGTTCTGGCGGGGCGACATGAGGGCGTTGCAGCAACGACGTGTTGGTGTTGTCGGAACGCGATCGGCAACAGCGGCAGGGCGTTACATGGCGTCGCATCTGTCATTTGATCTTGCCGAACGCGGTATTGCCATTGTCTCAGGTCTTGCTCGCGGGGTCGATGCGTGGGCGCATAAAGGAGTTTCGGTAGCCCACATGCGTAAGTCATCACAAGTAGCGCTCGGCACCCCAATTGGTGTGGTTGCGTCAGGGCTCGATGTTGTGTATCCCAAAGAGAACCTCGAGTTATGGAATTTCGTTTCCGAATTTGGGTTACTGATGAGCGAGTCGCCACCAGGTACTGCACCAGAGGCGTATCGGTTTCCGATGCGTAACCGAATTCTTGCTGCGTTGTCGGAAGTGCTCGTGGTGGTCGAGTCACGCGCCGCGGGTGGTTCGATGATCACGGTTGAAGAGGCACAGAAGCGAGACATCACCGTGATGGCGGTTCCTGGATCACCGCGCAACACATCTTCTGCCGGAACAAACCTGCTGTTGCAACAAGGATGTGCACCCGTAGTGGGTGTTGACGACGTATTGGTTGCGCTCGGTCTTGATACGCGTAGCGAGCATCCACCAATCTTTGATTCGCGCCCGCCGTTGCTTGCACAAGATGCGGCGCTTGCGGCAACAATGGCCGGCGACGCACTCACGCTTGATCAACTTGTGCTGCGCACACGGCGTGATGTTCTTGATTTGGCTTTTGCACTTGGCCGAATGGAATCGCTTGGATGGGTGGTCAACAACGGTGGATGGTGGGAGGTGCTCGGCGTGCAAAGCCAATCGGGGTACGGTGGTTTTCATGGAATCGAATCCCACGTGGGAGATTGACGGTTTTGCAATGTCGCTTACGTCGGCATCGCCCAACACGGTTTCTGCCTATGTCAGCGATGTTTCGTTGTTCGCAGAGTGGGTGAGTAGGCAGTCAATTGTGACGCCGCAACTTGTCACTAAAGATGTCATTCGTCAATACATCGGTTTTCTGACCACAATGAAACTTGCTAAGCGCAGCATTGGGCGCAAGGTCGCAGCGTTGCGTAAATATTTTGGATGGCTTGCTCGCGATCACAAAATTGAGGTCGATCCCACGGCAGGAGTGCGCACTCCAAGCGACACGGGTCGATTGCCAAAGGTATTGACTGCCGAACAACTCGATGCGTTGTTGCACGCCAAAGACAGTGATGATCCCGACTGGAAGTTGGCACGCGATACCGCAATCATCGAATTGTTGTACGGCAGTGGCTTGCGTGTGAGCGAGTTGGTGTCGCTCGATGTTGACAGCATCAATGTTCGACAACTTGCGGTCATCGTCACGGGCAAAGGCAACAAGCAAAGGCGTGTGCCCGTGAGCGAGCCGTGTCTTGTTGCGCTTACTGCCTGGTCGTTGTTGCGCGCAGAGGTGGTGTCGGATCCAGCCGAGGTGGCATTGTTCGTAAACAGTCGAGGCACGCGACTTGGAACGCGTGATGTGCGCAGGCTGATTGATGCACGAGCACTGGCGCCAACGCACCCTCACGCCTTGCGGCATACGTTTGCCACCCATCTGCTCGACAACGGTGCCGACCTGCGTGCGGTGCAAGAACTGCTGGGGCATAGCGATGTGGCGACAACTCAGCGATATACGCATGTCAGCAAAGAGCGATTGAAGTCGGTCTACGGGGTATCGCATCCGCGGGCATAATTACAGGGCATGAATGCACTTCCTGTTCGCCTGACGATTGATGAGGCATGGCAACAGTGGCACTCGGTTAAGGATCCGTTAGCGCGCGAGTGGCTGGTGGTGCACTACGCATCGCTCATCAAGTTCGTTGCCGGTCGACTCGCTGCTGGTCTACCCAAACGAGTTGACACGGGTGACTTGGTGTCTGCTGGTGTGTTTGGCCTGATGAATGCGATCGATCGTTACGACCCGCAGCAGGGAGCAAAATTTGAGACGTACGCCATCCCGAGAATTCGCGGTGCCATTCTCGACAGTTTGCGTGCACTCGACTGGGTGCCGCGAAGCGTGCGGTCTAAATCACGCTCGATTGAGCAGGCGATCTCTGCACTCGAGCATGAACTTGGCCGTTCGCCCTCGGAAGATGAGATTGCAACAAAACTCGAAATTTCAGAACCCGAGTTTCACAAATGGTTGTCTGACATTGCTGCTGGATCGGTTGGTCCGCTTGACCATGTTGTTGCCGATAACACGGCAACAGCCACACATTCAGATATGCACCGTTCGACAAGTCCTGATGCCGTGGTCGAGGCTGATGAGACTCGGCGAATCATGCGACAAGAAATGAAGAAGCTCCCCGAGAAAGAGCGAAAAGTTTTGGTGTTGTATTACGAAGAAAATCTCACGCTTGGCGAAATAGGTGAAGTGCTTGGTGTGACAGAGAGTCGTGTTTCGCAGATTCACACGAAGGCCGTGCTGCAACTGCGCTCTCGTCTTCGCGCAGCCGACATTGATTGAGTTTGTTGCCGCGCTGTGCGCGTTACTGCTGCCGTCGCATTTTGCTGTGGCTGATTCGTATCGGCCTCCCGCATGCACCTGGTGTGCGGGAAATCGAGGAATTGAATACGTAACTCCGGTGGGAGCTCCTATCGTCGCGGCAGAATCGGGCGAGGTCACATTCGTTGGTCGCGTTGCGGGCGTGATGTATGTAGTGGTGCGCACCCCAAACAACGTGTTGGTCACCCACGGAAAGTTGGGCGCTACACATGTGCGACCAGGGGATCGGGTGGTTGCAGGGTTTCGTATTGGCACCTCTAACGGCAACCTCTACATCGGGGTGCGAAAAGACGGGGTGTACCTAGACCCCCATGGGTGCGGTGTCGTTGGTAAGTCGACGCTTTCCCCAGTGCCCAGAGCCAAATTGCTGCCGATACACTCATCACGGCCGTAAATACGCGGTGCAGTACCAACCAATACATGTGTTCCACCCTGTGGTCGCGAAAGCGCCGGGGCACATGTTTCCTAACCACAGGAGAGGAGATAGTCATGGCAATCGTCAGCATGCGCCAAATGCTTGAAGCAGGCGTTCACTTCGGTCATCAGACCCATCGTTGGAATCCACGAATGAAGCGATTCATTTTTGGTGAGCGCAACGGAATTTACATCATCGATCTCGAGCAGACACTCGATCGAGTTGATTCGGCTTACAAGTTTGTTCGCGACATGGTCGCAAACGGCGGCAGCATTTTGTTCATTGGAACAAAAAAGCAAGCGCAGGATCCAGTTAAGTTTTTCGCCGACAAGTGCGGCATGCCATACATCAACGAGCGTTGGTTGGGTGGAATGTTGACAAACTTTGACACCATTTCAAAGCGCGTACAAAAGATGCAGGATTACGAGCGCATGCGCGACACCGGTGAGTTTGACCTCATGCCGAAGAAGGAAGCGTTGCTCATCTCACGTGAACTCGAGAAGTTGCAAAAGAACCTATCGGGTATTCGTAACATGTCACGTCGTCCAACAGCAGTGTTCATCATTGACACCATGAAGGAAAGTATCGCAGTAACCGAAGCAAACAAGCTTGGACTTCCTGTCATTGCAGTTGTAGACACCAACGTCAACCCAGACTTGATCACGTTCCCAATTCCTGGCAATGACGACGCAATTCGTGCAAACGAGTTGATGGCTCGCGTAATTTGCGAAGCCGTTATCGAAGGTCGATTCATTGCTGAGAAGACTTCGGGTCGTTCATCTGCACCTGCAGCGGCTCCAGTAGCCCGCACTGCAGACGAGCAGGCAGCATTTGAAGCCCAGCAAGACGCTGCACGTAAGTCGGCAGCAGAGGCTCAAGCAGAACGCGACGCTCGTGTTGCATCGGCCACCGAAGCGAAAGTTGAAGGCTGACCACATGTCGTTTACTGCAAAAGATGTTGCATCGCTGCGCGCCACCACTGGTGCCGGAATGATGGACTGCAAAAAAGCGCTTGAAGAAAACGGTGGAGACATCGAAGCGTCAAAGCAGTGGTTGCGCGAGAAGGGTCTTGCAGCAAGTGCAAAACGTGATGATCGCGAAAGCGCGCAGGGCGTTGTGGCTGTCAAGATCACCGGCAATGTCGCTGCAATAGTCAAACTCAAGTGCGAAACCGACTTCGTTGCGGGAAGCGATCAGTTCATTGCAGAGGCCGAGGCATTGGCCGAGTTGGTGATTGCCAAGGGCGAAGATGCCGTGAGCGAACGCAGCCAGCAACTTGAGGACCTCAAGATCTTGCTCAAAGAAAAGATAGACCTCGGCGACATCGTTCGTTTCGAGGCAGCCTCGGGCAATGTTCTTGACATGTACTCACACATTCAGGGCGGACGCGGTGTTAACGGCGTGATTGTCGAAATGGAAGGAGCCTCGCAAGAGCTCGCCCATGACATTGCAGTCCACATTGCGTTTGCTCGTCCGAAGTACTTGAAAAAAGATGACGTACCAGCTGATGTCATTGCCGCCGAGCGTGCAACCCTTGAAACAGTGACGCGCAACGAAGGTAAGCCTGAAGCAGCGATCGCCAAGATCGTTGATGGTCGTGTGCAAGGGTTCTTTAAAGACATCGCCTTGCTTGAACAGCCCTATGCCAAAGACGACAAGCAGTCGGTGGCTCAGGTCATCGGGAAGTCAACAATCGTGCGTTATTCGCAGGTTGAGATCGGATAGTTGTAGATTTCGTACATGGCTGCTGACCCAAAAGCTCGATGGAACCGAATTGTTCTTAAGCTCTCAGGTGAGGCATTAGCCGAAAAAACAGGATTCGGACTCGACACTGATGTGCTGCATCAAGTTGCGACCGAACTGTACGAAACAAAACAAGAACTTGGTGTTGACATCGCAGTTGTCGTCGGTGGCGGCAACTTCTGGCGCGGTCTCAAGGGTGCTGGCCAGGGAATGGATCAAGCACAAGCCGACTACATGGGCATGTTGGCGACAGTCATGAATGGTCTGGCGATTCAAGATGCTCTCGAGCGTGTTGGTCAACAGTCACGCGTGATGTCGGCAGTAGAAATGCCAAAGGTCGCCGAACCCTATATCCGTCGTCGCGCAGAGCGTCACATGGAAAAGGGTCGCATCGTGATCTTGGCCGGTGGAACCGGTAATCCTTTCTTCACAACTGATACAGCCGCCGCATTGCGTGCAGCAGAGATTTCTGCGCAAGTGATTTTGAAAGGCACACACTCTGGTGTGGACGGTGTATACACCGCCGATCCAAAACTAGATAAAACTGCCACAAAGTATTCGCACATTTCCTACCTTGAGGTGATCAATAAGGGCCTCAAAGTGATGGACAGCACGGCGATTACCTTCTGTCGCGATAACAACCTGCCCATTGTGGTGTTCAACCTGTTGCAGCGCGGAAACGTGAAGTCCATACTCCTAGGTGAACAAATAGGTACGCTGGTTGAGTGATCGAAGAGACGTTGCTGGATGCCATGGAAAAAATGGCAAAGGCATGTGACCATGTTCAGGCCCAGTTTTTGGGTGTGCGTACTGGCCGGGCCAACGCGTCGCTCGTCGAGCGCATTCCAGTCGAGTACTACGGCGCAACAGTTCCACTGCAGCAGCTAGCAACATTCCAGGTTCCCGAGGCACGTATGTTGATCGTGAAGCCGCATGACCGTGGATCAATTGCAGCAATTGAAAAGGCGATCCAGTCGAGTGATCTGGGCGTTTCGCCAGGCAACGACGGAGTAGTGATTCGGTTGTCGTTTCCCATGCTGACCGAAGAGCGCCGCAAGGAATACGTAAAGGTTGTCAAGAATATGGCTGAGGACGGTCGCATTGCATTGCGCAACGTACGTCGCGATGCGCGAAAAGTTTTGGAAACCTCCGAGAAGGATGGCGAGATTTCCAAAGACGACCTAGAGCGTGCCGAAAAAGAACTCGACAAGTTAACGCAAGAGCATGTTGAGCAAGTCGAAAAAGCATTTTCCCGTAAGGAACAAGAACTTCTCGAAGTGTAAGGAGATCAGCAATGTCTAATGACAATGGCGGTAATGAAAATCGAAGCAGTGATTACACCAACGATCCGACAATCGATTTCGGTGACGAATTTGGAGTAGTCCGCTTTGGTAGCGACGATGACAGTGGTCCAGCACTTTCATTTGGAAGTAATGACACGGAACAACTTCCGCATTGGACGGAGCCAGCAACAGGTGAGATTCCACGATTTATGAAACAAGACACGGAGTCAGCTCGTCGTCCAGCGCAGAATGATGACGAGACTGATGTGTGGTCGGCCTATAACGATCCATCGACTCCTGCACGCAAGCCTCCCGTCGATCTCACTGGTGACGGACCAAGGCGATTCGAAACCACCACACCTCCTCCTGTCGAACGTCCTCGACGTGAAGGTCGGATCGTGATTGGCACCGACCCAACAGGTGAGACTCGTCGTCAGGCACCATTGCGTGATGCATCCGGCGCACAAACGCGACCAACACAAGTAACTCGTGCAGGTCGCACTGCGCCAACTAGTCGTCCTGGTCAACCACGTGTTGCAGGTCGTGCAGGCGCAACGGGCTCACTTTCACGTCCATCCGTGAGTGGTGGTCGCGATTTGCCAACAGCAACTGCAGTAGGAGCGTTGTTGCTTGCGGTGTTTATCGGAGCATTAATTGTTGGACCAGCAGCAGTGATGGTCATTGTGCTCGCAATCATCGGCCTTGCAGCGTTTGAATTCTTTACTCAGATTACTCAAGCGGGCTACAAGCCAATCTCACTTATTGGAATTGTTGGCTGTGTGGCGGCACCTGCGGTGGCGTACTGGAAGGGTGACTCCGCGATTCCACTCGTCTTGTTATTCGCATTTGTTGGAATTTCGCTGATGTTTGTCGCGAGTGATGGCGTTGACTCGGGTCCTGTGCCAAACAGTGCGGCAACCATGATTGCAATTGTTTGGATTGGGCTGATGGGTTCGTATGCCGGCTTGATACTTCGTTGGTCAACTCTCGGCGAAGGATTCGCTCAGCGTGGAACCGACACCTTGTTCATCATTGTCGCTGGCGTGGTGGCAAATGATATCGCTGCCTATTTCGTTGGCACTGCTGTGGGTAGGCAACCACTCCGTGAATGGATTAGTCCAAAGAAATCAGTTGAGGGTGTAATTGGCGGAACGATTGGAACATTTGTTGTTGTCGTGCTTGTTGGTTTGCAGAGCACCACATGGCCAACGTTTGGTTCATGGATCATGTTGTCACTAGTCATCAGCGTGATGGCTCCTCTTGGCGACTTGACCGAGTCAATGTTCAAGCGAAATCTTGATATCAAAGATTTTGGAACAGTGTTGAGCGGCCACGGAGGAGCGCTTGATCGTTTTGACAGCATTTTGTTTGTCCTGCCTGCCGTGTATTACCTGGGCATGGTTACAACACCTTGGGCATAACGCGCGTAGCAATTGCTGGTTCAACCGGATCAATCGGCAAGCAAACTCTCGAATTTCTTGAACAAAGCCAAGGTCAATTTCAGGTTGTAGGTCTTGGTATTGGCTCTTCTGTAGAGGCCGTAATCGCACAAGCTAAGCAATGGAAGCCAAGTGTGATTGCCGTTGCCGACGAATCGGCTCGACAAGAGGTAGCCAAGGCGCTTCCCGGTGTCGAGGTTATTGGCGATCAAGCAGAGTTGGCCGAATCTGCAGATGTGGTGGTCAATGGTGTCGTCGGATTTGCTGGCTTGCCGGTGACGATGTCGACACTGAAACTTGGCAAGCGGTTGGCGCTCGCAAATAAGGAAAGCCTGATTGCTGCAGGACCAGTAGTTCAGCCATTGCGCAAGATCAAGGGTGCGGTCATCATTCCTGTTGATAGCGAGCATTGTGCAATCCACCAATGTCTACGGAGCAGTGATCGTGCCGATAGTGAAGTGAACAAGTTGTTGCTAACGGCAAGTGGCGGACCATTTCGTGGACGCACTCAGGAATCACTGCAACAGGTCGCTGTTGAAGAGGCACTCAAGCATCCAACCTGGTCTATGGGTCCAAAAATCACTGTTGATTCATCAACCTTGATGAACAAGGGGCTTGAAGTGATTGAAGCGCACGAATTGTTTGGTACGTCGTTTGATCGCATTGAAGTAGTGGTGCACCCGCAGTCGGTAGTGCATTCCATGGTTGAGTTCGCAGATGGCGCAGTAATCGCACAATTGTCAATGCCAGATATGAGATTGCCCATTGCCTATGCATTGAGCTTTCCCGAGCGTGCAACGGTGCCGTTTGGCACGATTGATTGGAAGACACTTGCACGACTTGATTTTGAAGCCCCAGACACCCAGACTTTTCCTTGTCTCAATCTTGCATTTGCGGCAGGTCGTATTGGCGGAACTGCACCTGCGTGGTTGAGTGCAGCAAACGAAGTTGCCGTGGAGGCGTTTTTGAACGGAAACATCACGTGGTCACGGATCGCAGAAATCATCGACGCGACCATGCAACATCATGATGGACTCGTGCCGTCGATTGTCGAAGACATCTTGCACGCCGATGCGCTTGCACGAAAGTTTGCGGTCCAGGAGTTGTCGAAGTGAGCAACATGTATCAGCGATTTCGCGAGCAGATGTCTGCGGGTGGCGACACGATAGATCAGGCTGACGGCGAACAAGCCAAGAACGGTCGTACATCGGGGATTGTGGTTGCTGCACTCTTTGTGTGGCTTGGGTTCAGCAATCCATGGATTCTGGTGTTCGTTATTGGACTTTTGATTTCAATCTTTTTGCACGAGCTTGGCCACTATGTCACTGCAAAAAAGACTGGCATGAAGGTGACGCAGTTTTACATGGGGTTTGGTCCACGGTTGTGGAGCAGAAAACGTGGCGAGCTTGAATATGGCGTTCGTGCGATTCCGCTCGGTGCATTTGTTCGCATCATCGGAATGAATAATTTGGATGAATGTGCACCTGTTGACGAGCACAAGGCGTATCGATCAAAGTCGTATCCACGTCGATTGCTCGTGATCACTGCGGGTTCGCTGATGCATGCAATAATCGCGCTGGTGCTGTTTACGAGTGTGTATTCACTCGCTGGTCGATTGGGTGAAACCGGGGAAGTGGTGATTGTGTTTCCTCCAGTTGGGCAATCGCCTGCTGCCATCGCTGGATTACGCGAAGGCGATGTGGTGCTGAGTGCAGACGGAGTGCCTCTCGCAGTGCGTCAAGATTTGGTGGACTCAATTATCAGTAACAAACCTGGCGATGATCTTGAATTGGTGATTCAACGAGATGGTATGACGCAAAGCATCACCGCAGTGCTTGGTGCCAATCCAGCTGATGCATCGATTGGCTACTTAGGTATTGCAACTGATTCACAAGGGTATGTTCGTCAATCCGTTCCTGCTGCTGTGGCGTATGCAGTGCGCGACAGTGCCGAAGCGATCATCGGCTCGGTGCAAGGCATCCCAAAAATATTTAATCCTGTCAATACCTTGAACAACATTCGCGCGCAAACCGCCGACCCCGAATCGCGTCCAAGCACGATGGTTGGTGCCAGCCAAATTGGTGGACAAATCGGCGAACGAGAAGGACTCAAGGGTGTGTTGATGTTGCTTGCCTATATCAATGTGTTCGTCGGCGTGTTCAACATGCTTCCCACACTTCCTTTTGACGGAGGTCATGCCGCGATTGCGACCTATGAGCGCTTGCGCAGCCGCAAGGGCGTTCGGTACCAAGCCGATTTTTCAAAAATGATGCCGGTTGCCACTGCGGTAGTGGCATTACTCATCATGATCACGTTCGCGGGTTTGTACCTAGACATCACGCAGCCCTTCGGCTGATGGCACACTGGTACGTATGAGTTTCGAACGGCGCCAAACACGGCAGATTCACCTTGGCAAAGTGGCCATTGGTGGTGGCGCGCCGGTGAGCGTGCAGTCGATGACTACAACAAAGACTGCCGATGTTGAAGGAACGCTGCAGCAGATCTATGCGTTGGCGGCTGCAGGATGCGACATCGTTCGGTGCACGTGCAACGAGGCCGAAGCAGCAGAAGGACTGGCCCAGATCGTTCCGCGATCTCCTGTACCGATCGTTGCCGACATTCATCACCAATACAAAATGGCGCTCGCTGCACTCGAGGCCGGAGTTCAAGGTTTACGGCTTAACCCTGGCAACATTCGCAAGCCTGAACACATCAAAGCGGTGGCGATGGAAGCACGTGATCGCAACGTGCCCATTCGAATCGGCGTTAACGGCGGCTCGCTCGATCCCGCGTTGTATGAAAAACATGGCGGTCTTACCGCTGATGCGATGGTTGAGTCGGCTCTGCAAGAGATCGCATATTTTCACGAAGTCGGTTTTGATCTCATCAAGATTTCTGTGAAGGCATCGAATGTTCCACTCATGGTGGAGGCATATCGCAAGCTGAGCGCAGTGACTGACTATCCACTGCACCTTGGGGTAACCGAAGCAGGGCCGTTGCCAAATGGATTGATCAAAGCAACTGCAGGAATTTCTACGCTGTTGCTTGAAGGGATTGGCGACACCATTCGTTACAGCCTTACCGCAGACCCAGTTGAAGAGGCGCGCGCAGGACGTCAGTTGTTGGAGTCGCTGGGTTTGCGCGAACGCAAAAACATCGACCTCATTGCGTGCCCAAGTTGTGGTCGCGCAGAAATTGATGTGATTGAAGGT
>JAURJB010000015.1 GCA_030832455.1 Acidimicrobiales bacterium | reverse complement strand
TCAAGAAGTTCGGACACATCAATGGCACGTTGAAGAAGCGTGAGTTTGGTGTGATCGTGGAGCGTTTGAGCGATCACTTCACCAAGTCAGAAATTGCGTTGGCACTCGACGGAATTAAAGACTTGTGCTACCGCTATGCCACACAGTCCGGTCTCACCGTTTCGGTAGATGACGTCAAGACTCCAAAGGCAAAGCGTGCAATTCTTGACCGTCACGAAAAAGATGCCGACAAGGTGGAGCAGCAGTTCCGTCGCGGCATCATCACCGATGGTGAGCGTCGTCAGCAAGAAGTACGTATCTGGACCGACGCAACTGCAGAAGTACAAAAGGCAATGCAAGACGAGTTTGCTGCCCTCGAGTACAACCCAGTTGACATGATGATCACCTCTGGTGCTCGTGGAAACATGACCCAGATGCGACAGATCGCAGGTATGCGTGGACTCGTGGCCAACCCTCGCGGTGACATGATTCCTCGTCCGATCAAGAGCAACTTCCGTGAAGGCCTCGAAACACTTGAGTACTTCATTGCTACTCCAGGTGCACGTAAGGGTCTTGTTGACACCGCACTTCGTACCGCCGACTCGGGTTACCTCACACGTCGTTTGCACGACGTTGCACAGGAACTCATTGTTCGCGAAGACGACTGCGGCACCACACTTGGCGTGTGGGTTGACAATGTCCAGAAAGACACCGCAAACACTCGCGCATACTTGGAAACCAAGTTGTTCGGTCGCGCATTGTTGAACGACGTTGAACTCAGCGATGGAAGCACCATGGCTAAGAACACCATTCTTGGTGACGACGAAGTCGACACCTTGCGTGATGATGCGAAGGTCAGCCGCGTACGTGTGCGTTCAGTACTGACATGCGATGCCGAAGTCGGCGTGTGTGCATTGTGCTACGGACGTTCATTGGCAACTGGTCAGTCCATTGAGTTGGGCGAAGCAGTTGGTGTAATTGCAGCGCAGTCAATTGGTGAACCGGGAACCCAGCTCACCATGCGTACCTTCCATACGGGTGGTGTTGCAGGAAAAGACATCGCCGGCGGTTTGCCACGCGTTGTTGAACTCTTCGAAGCACGCAACCCACGTGGTTCTGCTCGTTTGGCTCGTGCAACTGGTGTTGTTCGCATTCTTGAAGACGAAGGCAAGGGAATCCCAATCCATGTCATCGACGACCAAGGTATTGAGCATGAAATCATGTTGCCAACCGGTAGTCGTCCAATCGTTAAAGATGGACAAGACATCACCGCAGGCGATCGTGTCACCGAAGGACCACTTGATCCAAAAGAATTGATGGAGATCAAGGGCCCACGTGAAACACAGGTGTACCTCGTTGAAGAAGTACAGAAGGTGTATCGCGACCAAGGTGTATCGATTCACGACAAGCACATCGAATTGATTGTCCGTCAGATGACCCGTCGTGTTGGTGTTCAAGAGCCAGGCGACACGGTCTTCTTGCCAGGCGAGCGTGCCGATGCCAAGGTCTTCCGTGACACCAACCGTTCGATGGTCGAACAGGGCAAGCGCCCTGCCGAAGGCCGTCCAGAACTGATGGGTATCACCAAGGCTTCCTTGGCTACCGAGTCATGGCTGTCGGCTGCATCATTCCAGGAAACCACCCGTGTTCTCACCGAAGCCGCAATTGACGGCAAGGGCGACAACTTGGTTGGCCTCAAGGAAAACATCATCATTGGCAAGTTGATCCCAGCCGGTTCAGGCATGGATCGCTACAACATGTTCGATGTGAGTGCGCCTGATTATGTGCCAATGGCTTATTACTCAAGCGAAGATGAGGAAGATCCAGCCGCATTCTTGGCTGGCCTCCACGGAACCTATGTTTCCGAGGATTCCCCAGAAACTGCCGAACAGGCTCAATAATTCGCGCCCCGAAAGGGGAGCATCATCCAACTCGTTGCAGGTTGCCGTATGGCGACCTGCAACCGTAGGATTTTCAGTCCGTTGTCTCGCGCCTTGGTTTGCCCAGTGCGCGTGATTTCACAAGTACGAAAGCAACAGTAAAGGTAAACGCGTGCCCACAATTCAGCAGCTGATTCGACAAGGTCGCAGCACCAAGTCGACAAAAACCAAGACCCCTGCGCTCAAGGGTTCACCACAGCGACGTGGAGTATGCACACGCGTATTTACCACAACGCCAAAGAAGCCAAACTCGGCTCTCCGCAAGGTAGCCCGTGTTCGTTTGACGAGCGGCGTGGAAATCACCGCGTACATCCCAGGCGAAGGTCACAATTTGCAAGAGCACTCCATCGTGTTGGTTCGTGGTGGTCGTGTGCGTGACTTGCCAGGTGTTCGTTACAAAGTTATTCGTGGCGCACTCGATGCTGCCGGAGTAAAAGATCGCAAGCAAGCCCGTAGCCGTTACGGCGCAAAGAAGAAATAGGTACATCACATGTCACGTAAAGGTCCAGCAACTCGCCGCGAGATGGTTCCAGATCCGGTTTATCGTTCACTGCTCATTACTCAAGTCGTCAACAAAGTGATGTTGCACGGCAAGAAGAGCACCGCTGAATCAATCGTGTACGAAGCGATGAAGGCAATTGAAATCAAGACTGGCAGCGAGCCTTTGTCAACCGTAAAGCGCGCAATTGACAATGTGAAGCCACCACTTGAAGTTCGTAGCCGTCGCGTTGGTGGTGCCACGTACCAAGTACCAGTCGAAGTTCGCCCACGCCGTGCAACAACACTTGCCATTCGTTGGTTGGTTGACAATGCACGTAGTCGTCGCGAAAAGACCATGGCCGAGTGCCTGTCCGCAGAATTGCTTGATGCATCCAATGGTTTGGGCGCGTCAATGAAGAAGCGTGACGACATGCAAAAGATGGCCGAGTCGAACAAGGCGTTTGCTCACTACCGCTGGTAGTCAGCCCGAAGTCTGAGGAAGAACCCCCATGTCACGTGATTTTGCTTTAAACATGTACCGCAATATCGGCATTATGGCCCACATTGATGCCGGTAAGACAACAACAACAGAGCGCATTCTGTACTACACCGGAAAGACATACAAGATCGGTGAAGTGCACGAAGGTGGTGCCGTAATGGACCACATGGTGCAAGAGCAGGAGCGTGGTATCACGATCACCTCGGCGGCAACAACAGCGTTTTGGCGTGATCATCGTATCAACATCATTGACACCCCTGGCCACGTGGACTTCACGGTTGAAGTAGAGCGTTCATTGCGCGTACTTGACGGTGCAGTAGCCGTATTCGACTCGGTTGCTGGTGTAGAACCACAAACCGAAACCGTGTGGCGCCAAGCGAACAAGTACAAAGTTCCTCGTATGTGCTTCATCAACAAGATGGACCGCACGGGTGCAAATTTTTATCGCACACTCGACATGATCAAGGATCGCTTGCAGGCAGTTCCGGCCGTCTTGCAGCTTCCTTATGGTGGCGAATCCGAATTTAAAGGCCTCATCGACATCGTCAAGATGAAGGCAGTGGTGTGGGATGGCGACGAAAAGGATTCAAAGTATTCAGACATAGATATTCCTGCTGAGTACCTCGACAAGGCAAAGCAGTATCGAGCCGAGTTGCTCGACATTGTTGCCAGCGAGGACGAAGCTCTCATGGAGAAGTACCTCGAAGAAGGCGACCTCTCTGATGCAGAACTTCGTGCAGGTATCCGTAAGGGAACTCTTGCGTTTTCGTTTGTTCCAATTTTGTGTGGTTCAGCATTTAAGAACAAAGGTGTCCAGCAAATGCTCGACGCAGTTGTCGACTACATGCCAAGCCCACTCGACATTCCACCAGCTCAGGGACAGAACCTGAAGGGTGATGCTGTTGTCGAGCGCGAAGCAGACGAAAACGGTCCGTTCGCAGCGCTTGCATTCAAGATTGTGGCCGACCCATTCGGCAAGCTCACATACTTCCGCGTGTACTCCGGTTCAGTGAACAAAGGTGATGAGGTCTACAACAGCACTAAAGAACGCAAAGAGCGCATTGGTCGTATTTTGTTGATGCACGCAAACCAGCGCGAAGACTTAGACATTGCAATGGCAGGTGACATTGTTGCCGGACTTGGTTTCAAGGAAGTCACCACGGGTGACACCTTGTGCGATCGCAGCAATGCAATCATCCTGGAGCGCATGGAGTTCCCAGAGCCAGTTATTCACGTAGCGATCGAACCAAAGACGAAGGCCGACCAAGACAAGTTGGGCAAAGCGCTTAAGTCATTGTCCGATGAAGATCCAACCTTCCGTGTTCGCACCGACGAAGAAACTGCGCAAACCGTTATTTCGGGAATGGGTGAGTTGCACCTTGAAGTACTCGTCGACCGTATGCAGCGCGAATTCGGCGTCGATGCAACTGTTGGTAAGCCACAAGTTGCCTACCGCGAAACCATCACCAAGAAAGTGGAGTCGGTGGAATACCGACACATTAAGCAGTCAGGTGGTTCCGGTCAGTTCGCAGTTGTGAAGATCACTGTCGAGCCAAGCGGCGTCGGCGGTGGCTACGTGTTCGAAGACGAAATCACTGGTGGCCGTATTCCTCGCGAATACATTCAGCCAACCAACCAAGGAATTCAGTCAGCACTCGACAACGGCGTGCTTGCTGGATACCCAACAGTGGACGTGAAAGTGTCACTCGTTGACGGTCAATATCACGACGTTGACTCCAGCGAAATGGCGTTCAAAATTGCCGGTCAAATGGCATTCCGCAAGGCAGCCCAGGCTGCAGGCCCAATCATCCTCGAGCCAATCATGGCGGTTGAAGTAGTGACCCCAGATGACTACATGGGTGACGTCATGGGCGACTTGTCCAGCCGCCGTGGCCGTATTGAGGGCATGGAAGCCAATGGCAACGCGCAGAACATTAAGGCGCAGGTTCCGCTTTCCGAAATGTTCGGATACAGTACAGACCTGCGTTCGCGCACACAGGGTCGTGCAACCTACTCGATGCAGTTTCACAGCTATCAGCAGGTGCCGGCAGTTGTTGCAGAAGAAATTATTAAGCGCGTGCGCGGCGAATAGCTAACACGAGCATCACGTTTTACATAACCAAAGAACAAATTCAGAGAAAAGAACACAAGGAGTAGCAATGTCAAAGGCAAAATTCGAGCGCAATAAGCCACACGTCAACATCGGAACCATGGGTCACATTGACCACGGTAAAACCACGTTGACTGCAGCCATCTCTGCCACTTTGGCAACCAAGGGTTTGGCTGAAGCAACCGCTTTTGATCAGATTGACAAGGCGCCAGAAGAGAAGGCTCGTGGTATCACGATCTCGATTGCGCACATCGAATACGAGTCAGAGAAGCGCCACTACGCACACGTTGACATGCCAGGTCACGCTGACTACATCAAGAACATGATCACTGGTGCAGCTCAGGTTGACGGCGCGATCCTCGTGGTTGCGGCAACTGACGGACCAATGCCACAGACTCGTGAGCACGTGTTGCTCGCACGCCAAGTGGGTGTTCCATACATCGTTGTTGCGTTGAACAAGGCAGACATGGTGGAAGACGAAGAGCTCCTCGAACTCGTTGAAATCGAAGTTCGCGACTTGCTCAGCTCATACGAGTTCCCTGGTGACACCGCTCCAGTAGTTCGCGTGTCAGCATTGAAGGCACTTCAAGGTGATGCAGGAGCACAAGAGCAGGTCATGAACTTGATCCGCGCATGTGACGACTTCATCCCAGAGCCTAAGCGTGAACTCGACAAGCCATTCCTCATGCCAATTGAAGACGTGTTCACAATCACTGGTCGTGGAACCGTAGTAACGGGCAAAGTTGAGCAGGGCAAGGTTCACACTGGTGACGACATCGAAATCGTTGGTCTCCGTGACACACAGAAGACCACTTGCACAGGTGTTGAAATGTTCCGCAAGTTGCTCGACGAAGGTCAAGCAGGCGACAACATTGGTGCACTTCTTCGTGGTACCAAGAAGGAAGACGTTGAGCGTGGCCAGGTGCTCTGTGCTCCAGGTTCAATCACACCTCACACCAACTTCGAAGGTCAGGTGTACGTATTGACGAAGGAAGAAGGCGGCCGTCACAAGCCATTCTTCAACAACTATCGTCCACAGTTCTTCTTCCGCACCACCGACGTAACCGGAACCGTTGAGTTGCCAAAGGGCACCGAAATGGTGATGCCTGGTGACAACGTGATGATGACTGTGGAATTGGGTAAGCCAATCGCCATGGACGAAGGACTTCGTTTCGCAATCCGTGAAGGTGGCCGTACCGTTGGTGCAGGTCGCGTAGTCAAGATCCTCAAATAACGAACTGACTGGCTGAACTTCATGTCATCAAGCATCCGCATCCGTCTCAAGGCATTCGATCACCAGATCATCGATGAGTCTTCAAAGAAGATCGTCGAGACTGTTGCTCGCACCAACGCGACAGTTCGCGGTCCAATTCCGTTGCCTACGGACAAACACCGTTACACGGTGATCCGTGGACCACACGTCGACAAAGACTCACGTGAGCATTTTGAAATGCGCATTCACAAGCGTCTGATCGACATCGTGGAACCAAACGCGAAGACCATTGACAGCCTGCAGCGCATCGAATTGCCTGCCGGTGTTGACATCGAAATCAAGCTGCAGAACAGTTAATTCAAGCGCTCATCAGGCGATAATCGCCCTTCAATTAGGGTCGTAGTACATGGTTGACCGCAAGGTTGCAGTACTGCGAGCAGATGCGTCCAGCTCTATCGGGGTTGGACACGTCATGCGATCACTGTCGCTCGGTGAGGCATTACTCGACGAAGGTTTTGGCGTTGAGCTCATATCGTGTGAGCTCGCGCCAGATCTTCAGTTACTTACCACTAAGTACGGCATCAACGTGGTCGAGCTCCCTTGTGCTCCCCGGTCTTACCAAGACGCCCAATTTGTTCTTCAGCGCAATGCCGCGATGGTTGTCGTTGATGGGTACGAATTTTCGCGTGAGTTTTTTGCAGTGCTCGAAGAAAGCGACATGCCCTTTGCTGTTATTGATGACAACGCAGAGACGAATGCTCAATCACCGAATGCAATAATCAATCAAAATCCGCACGCATCTGCAGAGATGTATTCGCAGATGCAGGGCAATCCCGAACTATTGCTTGGGCTTCAATTTGCAATGGTGCGCAAAGAAGTGCGCGACGTTGCGGCACAGCATCTACAAACTCGAGTAGGTGAAGTATTTGTTGCCATGGGTGGTGCCGATTTTCTCGGGCTTACAGCCCAGATAGTCGAAGCGCTTGCAGAAACGGGACTACACGTGAGAGTGGCTGTTGGCCATACCAATAAACGACGGACAGAAGTTCAACAATTGGCTGATCGCTACAGCAACGTCATCCTGATTGAACAGCACGAGTATGTATCAAGCTTGGCTAGCGCACATGTTGCGGTACTTGCTGCAGGCTCATCGTTGTGGGAGGCGTGTGCTGTCGGAACACCATCGATTGGATTGGTTGTTGCTGATAATCAGCAAGCGGCGGCGCACGCTGCAGCAAAACTCGGATTCACTCGCATCATTGATTGCAGGGTTTTGTTCAACGTTGATGCGGTGTTGCGCGAAGTTGAGGCGTGCATCTTGGGCGGCACCGCTGCGATGCGCGCTTCTGCCGCGAGTGTTGGCATTGCTGATGGTGCAAGCAACGCAGCAATTCGGCTTGGAGCAATCGCATGATTGTGGCAATCAAGCGAATTGTGCAGACCGATAAATCGTCACTGCGCGCGTGGAGAAACGATCCTGCGGTATCCAAGTGGATGTATACGAATCATGAGATCAGTGAGGCCGAACACAATTCGTGGTTTGACAACATGATTACCGACGACTCAAAGGTGTATTGGAAAATCGTTGCTGATGATGTTGCGGTAGGAGCAGTATTTCTGACAGGTATTGCTCCTGATGCGGACGCATGTGATTGGGGAATGTATCTGGCAGACGTAGATGTTCGCGGTAAAGGTGTTGCGCAGGCAGCGTGTGCTTTGTCGTTCCACTATGCATTCATTGAGCTCGGTGTTAGTGCGGTGCGTTGCGAAGCCGTTGCACACAACGAGACTGCGATCGGACTCTACGAAAGTGTTGGTTATGTACGTACAGGATTGAAAGAAGGCGCCGTATTGCGCGGTAACGAAATGCTGTCGGTCGTTACACTTGAGTTAGCACGCGACGCATGGAATTCGCACGAGGAGTACGTGTTGCAACGATTAAGCGAAAAGGGGGTGAACATTCATGGGTAAGCCCGTATATGTCATCGCCGAACTTTCGGCAAATCATGGAGGCAGCAAGGATCGCGCACTTGAGGTAATCCACGCCGCTCATGAGGCCGGCGCTGATGCAGTGAAGTTCCAGCACTACACCGCAGAGACAATCACAGTTCGCTCCGATCATCCCGACTTCCGCGTGAGTGGCGGAACGTTGTGGGATGGACGCCAACTCGCAGACTTGTACGCCGAAGCCATGACGCCATGGGAATGGACAGGCGACTTGGTTGCTGAAGCAAACAAACTGGGCATCGACTGGTTATCGAGCCCGTTTGATAACTCGGCCGTTGACTTCCTGGAGCAGTTCAACATAGCGACATACAAGATTGCTTCGTTCGAACTCGTTGATCTTCCACTCATTCGCTACGTGGCATCTAAAGGTAAGCCGATGATCATGTCAACGGGCATGTCAACGCTTGATGAAATAGATGCTGCAGTGAAGGCTGCGCAAGACGCTGGTGCTCCGCAGGTTTCAATTCTGCGATGCAACTCCACGTATCCGGCGAAAAGTTCCGAAATGGATTTGGCGGCGATTCCCACCATGATTCAAAAATGGGGGATTCCTGTTGGATTGTCCGATCACACGATGACATCGGTGACGGCGATCAGTGCGGTGGCACTTGGTGCCACGATTATTGAAAAGCACATCACGATGCGACGAAGCGATGGTGGGCCAGATGGCGCATTTTCGCTGGAACCACACGAATTTGCCGCAATGATTCGAGATATCCGCGAAGCATCCGATGCACTCGGTAGTGCGCGGTTCGGCCCGTCAGCCTCTGAAGTAAACAGTCTCAAGTTCCGGCGCTCGTTGCGAGCTGTGTCAGCAATTCGCGCAGGAGATGTTATTTCTGAAAGCAATGTTCGTTCGGTGCGGCCTGCTGGCGGTTTGCCACCTGATGACTTTGTACGAATTGTGGGCAAGAAAGCAACGCGCGATATTGCAGTAGGTGAGCCGATCACCAACGAATTGCTGGGGTAGTTCTTAGATGCCAGGTTGTTCGTGCAAGAGGCATTGCATGATTGCTACATCAAGCCAACGACCAAACTTGCGACCAATCTCGCGCTCGATCCCAACCAAGGTGAATCCACACGATGCGTGTAGTCCACGAGATGCTTGGCTTGATGCTTCGATACGCGCCATCACTGCATGAAATCCCGAATCTGCTGCTTGGTGTAACAGATTAGTGAGGATCAGTTTTCCAATTCCGGATCGCGCATGATTGCGACTGACATATACCGAATTCTCAACAGAAGTTTTATAGGCAGCGCGATCTCGGTATTCGCTTAATGCTCCAAACCCAAGCACAGTGTCGTGCGTATCAACAGCGACAATTGCCGAAAACGCTCCACTTCGTGCGCTAATCCAATCTTGCTGAGCAGTGAGCGTTCGAGGGACAAGATCAAACGTGGACGTTTCAAATTGAACTTCGTGATTGTAAATCTCGAGGATTGATGAGGCGTCCGACACAACCGCACGGCGAATGGTTGCAGCAGGAATGGTGTTGGACACAAATGCGAACTTAGCGGTTTCGTATATATGGACCGAGGGATATAAAGAATTAGTAAAGAAAGGATGCTCGTTGTGGATGAGCGTGTCATTTCTGCGCTAGAACAAAGTCATGACTAGTTGGATGACCCCGTCCCCCGAAGGCAACGACTACAGCTCGCCACTGCCCCCACCACAACTACCGGTTTCGGCTAGCAATAGTTCACGACCTCGTCGACGTCTGATCGCAATAGTAATGACGCTGTTGATCGGTTTCATTGGTGGTGTCGTGGGCAACGAAGTGTCATCGACGTGGGATCTTTCTTTTGGATCTGGCGCGTCCACTCAGACGTCGCGTTCGCCATTGGTTACGAGTGAAGTGGGAGCCGATGATGACAGCATCGGGGACACCGTGGTTGCTCAAGTTGCAAATGCAATGTCTGACAGTGTGGTGACCATATCCAGTTTGGTTGATAACGGATTTTCTGAAGGTGAATCAACGGGTACCGGAGTCGTGTTAACTGCAGACGGAGAAATCTTGACCAATGCGCATGTTGTTGCCGATGCGACCGAAGTTAAGGTTCGTTTTGCTGGAGAGACTGAGCCACGGCTGGCACGGGTGTTGGCATCTGATCCAGGTAATGATCTTGCACTGCTTAAAATTGAAGCAACCGATGTAAAGCCAGCAACGTTTGCACAACCCGGCACCATCCGAGTTGGCGATGGTGTGATTGCAATTGGTTATGCACTTGATCTTGATGGTGGACCAACGGTTACCACCGGTATTGTTTCGGCGCTTAAGCGCACCATCATCACCGAGTCGGGTGCGCTCAACGGCCTGATTCAGACAGATGCCGCAATCTCGTCAGGCAACTCGGGAGGACCGCTCGTCAACTTCCGTGGCGAGGTGATCGGCATCAACACCGCCGTGGCCCGCAGCGACGCCAATTCGGCGGCCAACAATGTTGGGTTTTCGATCTCGGTCGATGAGATCGTGACGGTTCTTGAACAACTTCGGGACCAGGCCAATGGCCAGCCCCGTGAAGAAGGGTTTTTGGGTGTAGGTCTGGCCGAGCGGACTGACGGCGGGCAAGGGGCAATAATCTCGAGTGTCCAGCCCAATTCCCCTGCAAGCCTTGCTGGCATTAGGGAAAACGATATTGTGCTGTCGGTAGACGGGGAGCCAATTGACGGCCAGGCAGGCCTGGTTGCCGCAATTCGCGACGCCAGCCCGGGCCAAACGGTCGAAATCGAGTTGTTGCGGGACGGCACCCGGCTTTCGGTGAAGGCCAAATTGGTTGCCCGAACCGGCGACTAAACCGACCCTCCCAACCTGACCGAAACCCCTGTTTGGGGCGTTGGGAAGCCTGAATTTACGCCGATAGAGTTGCAAGTCCGCATTAGCGACATGTCCGGCATCCAGTCGGAACCATCGCCAACGTTTAAGGCGTCACAATCGACGTCTGCAAGAGCCCCGCAAGGGGGACATTGCAGCACCACTGTTTTCGGTGCTCCGCCGGCTTTTGCCGAGCGGAGCATTTGCGTGAACGGAAGTGATTAAACGATGCATGAAGAGCAAGAAAAGCAATACCTACAGACACATCGAACTACACGAACGAGAAAAGGGTCGCCGTTATGGCACAAAAAGCAATCGTCGGCGAGAAGGTCGGCATGACACAGATCTGGGGCGATGATCAACGCATCATTCCCGTCACTGTGCTGCGTGTTGAACCAGCCCGTGTGGTCCAAGTTAAGACCGGTGAGCGTGACGGCTATTCAGCCTTGCAAGTCACATACGGTCAAAAGGATCCGAAAAAACTAACCAAGGCCGAGTCTGGCCACTTCGCAAAGGCCAGCGTTGCTGCAGGCCGTCGACTCGTCGAACTTCGTCTCGAATCAGTTGACGGTTTCACTGTTGGTCAAGAAATCACAGTTGACACACTTGCTGCTGGCGAGCGTGTCGACGTCACTGCGGTAAGCCGCGGTAAAGGTTTTGCAGGTGGAATGAAGCGCCACAATTTTTCCGGTCAAGGAGCAAGTCACGGTAACCACAAGCATCATCGTGCGCCTGGTTCGATCGGTTCATGCTCATTCCCTGGTCGTGTATTCAAAGGTTTGCGCATGGCTGGTCACATGGGTCATGCACAAACCACCACATTGAATCTTGAAGTTGTACAAGCCGATCTCGAGCGCGGCCTGCTGTTGGTAAAGGGTTCAGTTCCTGGTCCAAACGGCGGCGTCGTAATCGTGCGCAACGCGGTGAAGGGAAAGTAACGCGATGGCAACTGCAAAGCCAGTAAAGAAAGCTGCAAAGAAGGCAGCACCAAAAGCAGCCGCTGAAAAAACCGGCTCGGCAACTTTGCCAGCTGAGTATTTCGGCATCGAGCCAAACGTTTCAGTAATGCACCAAGTGGTTACTGCTCAGTTGGCTCACCGTCGCTCAGGTACACAGAGCACCAAGACACGTTCCGAAGTTCGTGGTGGTGGCAAGAAGCCATTCGGACAAAAGGGAACAGGTGGTGCTCGTCAAGGTTCAATTCGTGCACCACACTTCAGTGGTGGTGGTATCGCATTGGGACCAAAGCCACGTAAGTACTCGCAACGCACTCCTAAGAAAATGATTGCCTTGGCACTTCGTTCTGCGTTGTCAGATCGTGCACTCGAAGGCAAAGTTGTCGTTGTTGACAAGTTTGGTTTCGACAAGCCAAGCACCAAGGATGCAGCGTTGTTGTTGAACTCACTTGGCGTTGACGGCAAAGTCATGGTCGTTGTCGATCGTGACGATGTACTCGCCAGCAAGTCATTCCGTAACTTGAGCAACGTGCAGGTGGTTCTCACCAACGAGCTCAATGCGTACGACATTCTCTGCAACGACTGGCTCGTGTTTTCAACATCGAGCCTGCCGAAGGTCAAGGAGGCCGCAAAGTGAAAGACCCACGCGACATCATCCTTCGCCCAATCATCTCGGAGAAGAGCTACTCATTAATGGATAAGGGAACGTACACATTTGAAGTACACCCAGATTCCAGCAAGCCAGAAATTTGTGACGCAGTCGAAGCCATTTGGAACGTCAAGGTTCGCCGCGTTAACACTCTCAACCGTCGTGGAAAGATGCGCCAAACTCGCGGAACCAACCGCTTTGGCCAGCGTCCAAACACCAAGCGGGCCATCGTCACTCTCGAAGCGGGAAATGAAATCCCGTTGTTCGAGAACTAGAGCGAGCTGAAAGAGACGAACAATGGGAATTCGCAAACGTAAACCAACGAGTCCTGGTCGCCGTTTTCAAACGGTGTCCGACTTCGCTGACATCACCAAGAGCACGCCTGAAAAGTCGTTGCTTGCCAAGAAGACTTCTGCCGGTGGTCGCAACTCTTATGGCCGCGTAACATCGCGTCACCAAGGTGGCGGTCACAAGCAGCAGTACCGCGTTATCGATTTCAAGCGCAACTACGACCAATACGAGGCCAAGGTTGCAGCAATTGAATACGATCCAAATCGCACCTGCCGAATCGCATTGCTTCATTACACCGATGGTTCAAAGGCGTACATACTTGCACCAAAGGGTCTCGAAGTTGGCATGCACGTTCAGAGCGGACCAAAGGCAGACATCAAAGTTGGCAACGCGTTGCCGCTTCGTTACTTGCCAGTAGGTACGGTCGTGCACAACATCGAATTGCGTCCTGGCCAAGGCGGCAAGGTGGGCCGTTCCGCAGGAATGGCTGTGCAACTCGTTGCCAAAGAAGGCGACTTCGCAACATTGCGTATGCCAAGTTCGGAAATGCGTCGCGTTCCAATCGACTGTCGTGCAACGATCGGTGAAGTTGGAAACGCAGAGCACGAACTGATCAAAATCGGTAAGGCTGGTCGTAACCGTTGGAAGGGCGTTCGCCCACAATCACGTGGTGTTGTAATGAACCCTGTCGATCACCCACACGGTGGTGGTGAAGGTAAGACATCCGGTGGACGTCACCCAGTTTCACCTTGGGGCAAGCCAGAGCGCCGTACCCGCGACAAGAACAAGTCTTCACAACAACTCATTGTTCGTCGTCGTCGTTCAGGAAAGGGCCGGGCATAACTCATGACTCGTAGTTTGAAAAAAGGCGCATTCGTTGATGAGCACTTGCTCAAGAAATTGGATGCCATGAACGAAAGCGGCGAGCGCAAAGTCATCAAGACTTGGTCACGCCGCAGCACCATCATCCCCGACATGATCGGCCACACGTTTGCCGTCCACGACGGTCGCAAGCATGTGCCTGTGTATGTCAGCGAATCGATGGTCGGACACAAGTTGGGTGAATTCTCACCGACACGAACCTTTAGATTCCACGCAGCACAAGAAAAAGCTGCAGCAGGGCAGAAGTAAGCCATGACCGGTCCAAAACTCAACGAAGCAACCAACAAGGTTGGAGTATCTAGCGGTACACGTGCGAAAGCAATGAATGTCCGCATGTCAGCATCAAAGGTTCGTGTCGTACTTAATCACGTTCGCGGACTTGGCGTGCAGGAAGCCGACAGCCTGCTGTCGCTCATCCAGCGCGACTCGGCACACGACATTCGTAAGTTGCTCGCATCGGCTGTTGCCAACGCAGTAAACAACGATTCAAAAGTTGCAGAAGATTTGTACATCAAGGCATGTTTCGCCGATGAAGGTACGACGATGAAGCGCTTTCGTCCACGTGCGAAGGGTCGTGCAGGACAAATCTTGAAGCGTTCATGCCACATCACGATCGTGGTTGACACGATGACCGATGCAATGTTGGCAGTACGCGAACAGCGCGCAGAAGCAAAGGGTGGCACCAAAGTTGTCAGCCGTTCGGCACGTGTTGCGGCAAGTCGCGCACGCGCAGCAAAGCCTGATGCGCAGGCTTCGGAAGAATCAACTGACAGCACCAACGAATCTGGTGAGGAGAACTGATGGGCCAGAAAATCAATCCGTACGGATTCCGCTTGGGAATCACCACCGACTGGAAGAGTCGTTGGTTTAGCCAGAAGGAATACCGTCATTACCTCACCGAGGACTGGAAGATCCGTGAGTATCTCACGGTGCAGCTCGCCGATGCAGCAGTAAGCCGCATCGAAATTGAGCGCACGCGCGACAAGCTCCGTATCGACATCCACACTGCTCGTCCGGGCATTGTGATTGGTCGTAAGGGTCAAAAGGCCGACGAACTTCGTGCAGGTCTGACCGCAATGACCGGTAACAACAAGGTGCAGCTGAACATCACCGAAATCAAGCAAGCCGAACTCGATGCTGCTCTTGTTGCACAGGGTGTTGCTGATCAGTTGTTGAACCGTATTGCTTTCCGTCGCGCGATGAAGCGTGCTGTGCAGAACGCACAGAAGTACGGCGCAGAAGGAATTCGAATTCAGTGCTCAGGCCGTCTTGGTGGAGCAGAAATGTGCCGCACCGAGTGGTACCGCGAAGGTCGCGTTCCATTGCACACATTGCGTGCCGACATCGATTACGGATTCCGTGAAGCAGCAACTTCTGCTGGTCGTATCGGCGTCAAGGTGTGGTTGTACAAGGGCGAAATCCTTCCGTACAAGAGCCCTAACGATGACCGTATTGCTCGTGAAGCAGCAATGGCAGTTGGTCAGACATCAGGCCATTCGGATGCCGCGTTGAAGGTTGTTACTTCAGCAGGCCCTCGTGTTGCCGATGTTACTGAAACGGAAATCGTTCCGCTGGTGAAGGAAGCAGATCCAGAGTTCGAACGCTTGTTGGCGGAAGAAGAAGACATTCAGCGTCGCATCGTGGATTCCCACGAGACACCGAAGTTTGGTCGGGAGTAAATCATGTTGTCACCTCGCAAAGTAAAACACCGTAAACACCACCGTGGACGTATGGGTGGTATCTCAAAGGGTGGAACCGAACTCGCATTCGGTGAATACGGCATTCAGGCTCTCGAGCCAGGCTGGATCACCGCGCGTCAAATCGAAGCGGCCCGTATTGCCATGACCCGTCACATCAAACGTGGTGGAAAAGTATGGATCAATATTTTCCCAGACAAGTCAGTAACCAAGAAGCCAGCCGAAACTCGCATGGGTTCCGGAAAAGGAAACCCAGAGTTGTGGGTAGCCGTGGTCAAGCCAGGTCGCATCTTGTTCGAACTGTCGTATCCAAACGCAGCAACTGCTCATCAAGCACTTGATCGTGCAGTGCAAAAACTGCCAATCAAGGCCCGCGTTGTAAGCCGCGAGGAGGCAATCTGACATGGCACGTGAACTTGCCGATCTCCGCGACATGGATCTCGCCACCTTGGTGGACGAGCTCCGCAAGTCAAAGCAAGAAGCGCTCAATCTGCGTTTCCGTCATGCGACGGGTCAACTCGACAACACCTCCGAGTTGGGTGCAGTAAAGAAGCAAATTGCACGTATCAACACTCTTATTCGTCAGCAGGAAATCGCTGCTGCTGAATCAGCAGGGAAGTGAGTAAGTCATGACCGAACCAATAACCACATCTGCAACAACAGACGAAGCAGTTCGCAATGCCCGCAAGGTGCGCGAGGGCATCGTGGTGTCAAACAAAATGAACAAGACGATTGTCATCTCAATTGTTGAACGAGTGCGCCACCCGCGTTACTCAAAGTTCGTTCAGCGCACCAAGAAGTTGTACGCACACGACGAGGCCAACGATGCACAAATCGGTGACCGCGTGCGCGTGATGGAAACTCGCCCAATGTCGAAGCAAAAGCGTTGGCGCCTCGTTGAAGTATTGGAGCGTGCAAAATGATCCAGCAAGAGTCCCGTCTTCGTGTTGCTGACAACAGCGGCGCAAAAGAAGTGTTGTGCATCAAGGTGCTTGGCGGCACACGTCGTCGCTACGCATCAATTGGTGACGTTTTCATTGGCACGGTCAAGGATGCAATTCCTGGCGCTGCCGTGAAAAAAGGTGAAGTTGTGCGTTGTGTTGTGGTTCGTGTCAAAAAGGAAAAGCGCCGTCCAGACGGCAGCTACATCCGTTTTGATGAGAACGCAGCCGTGCTCATCAAAGATGATCTCACACCTCGTGGAACCCGTATTTTCGGACCAGTTGGTCGTGAGCTCCGTGACAAAAAGTTCATGCGAATCATTTCGCTTGCACCGGAGGTGTTGTAACCATGAAGCTAAAAAAGGGTGACACTGTCATCGTCATTGCCGGAAAAGACAAAGGCAAGACAGGCGAAATTACACAAGTAAGTCCAAAGACCAACAAGGTGAAGGTTGCCGGTGTGAACACCGCAAAGCGACACACTGCTGCTCGTGGGCAGACCGCCAACACGGGTGGAATCATCGACAAGGACATGCCAGTCGATGCATCAAACGTGATGTTGGTGCACAAGGGCAAGCCAACGCGAGTTGGTTTCAAGATCAAGGCAGACGGCACAAAAGTGCGCGTTGCCAAGAGCACCGGAGATGAAATCTGATGACTGCTGCAGTTGATTATCAGCCACGCTTGAAGTCGCATTACAACGAAGTTGTACGTGCCGAACTCATTAAGCAACTTGGCGTACAGAACGTGATGCAAGTTCCAACGTTCGAAAAAATCGTGATCAACATGGGTGTTGGTCGTGCGACGCAACAGTCGTCGTTGATCGATGGCGCAGTTGCCGACCTCACCGCGATTTCAGGCCAAAAGCCAATCGTGACCAAGTCGCGCACATCAATCGCATCATTCAAGCTTCGCGAAGATCAGGCCATTGGTTGCAAGGTCACCTTGCGCGGTGACCGCATGTGGGAATTCCTTGATCGTTTGATCTCGGTAGCGATTCCTCGTATTCGCGACTTCCGTGGCCTTCCAGGAAAATCATGGGATGGCAACGGCAACTACACCTTTGGACTCACCGAGCAGTTGGTGTTTACCGAAGTGAGTTACGACAAGGTGGACACCACCCGCGGTATGGACATCACCATTGTCACCACCGCAACCACCGACCTCGATGGCAAAGCACTTCTCGATGCATTTGGGTTTCCGATCCGCAAGGGCGAAGAACCAGCATCATCCAAAAAAGCTCGCGGAGCGGCAAAGCGCTCAGCCAAGAAGAAGAAGTAACAGAGGACCATATGGCAAAGAAATCACTCGTAAACAAGGCGAACGCAACGCCGAAGTTCAAGGTACGGGGTTACACCCGCTGCCAAAAGTGTGGACGTTCGCGCGCGGTGTATCGTAAATTTGGATTGTGCCGTCTGTGCCTTCGCAAGATGGCCCACGCTGGCGAAATTCCAGGTCTGACAAAGGCAAGTTGGTAAACGCATCATGATGACTGATCCAATCGCCGACATGCTCACACGCATTCGCAACGCGAATGCCGCAATGAAAGACGAAGTGTTGATGCCTGCTTCAAAGCAGAAATCAGCGCTTGCTGAAGTGCTGAAGAAAGAGGGATACATCTCTGACTTCGGTCTCATCGACAACCCAACTGGTCCGGGCAAGTCGTTGAAGATCGGTCTGAAGTATTCCGATGATCGCAAGCGCACTATTCAAGGTATTAAGCGAGTATCCACACCGGGTCTTCGCGTGTACCGCAATGCAACCGAAGTACCACGCGTTTTGGGTGGTCTTGGTGTTGCTGTCCTGTCCACCAGCCATGGGCTCATGACCGACCGCGAAGCGCGCCAGCGCAACGTGGGTGGTGAAGTCATGTGCTTCGTTTGGTAACCGGAAACCAGTAGAGGAAAGAAGTACTTATATGTCACGTATCGGAAATGCAGCAGTCGTTGTGCCTAATGGCGTCGACGTCACGATCGCTGGTCTTTCGCTGACCGTAAAAGGTCCGAAGGGCACATTGTCACGCGTGTTCCCATCTGGTGTTTCGATCGCTCGCGAAGAAAACACCATCGTGGTTACCCGCGACAACGAAGAGCGCGATTCACGTGCACGTCACGGTTTGGTTCGCACACTTGTCAGCAACATGATGATTGGAGTGACCGAGGGTTACACCAAGGAACTCGACATCATCGGTGTTGGTTATCGTGCGGAAGCTCAGGGTCCAAGCAAGTTGAAGTTGGCTCTTGGTTTTTCACACCCAGTAGTGATCGACGCTCCAGAAGGAGTGACATTCGAAGTTCCTGCACAGACGAAGATCATCGTCAAGGGTGCCGACAAAGAAGTTGTTGGCCAGGTTGCAGCGAACATTCGCGAAATTCGCAAGCCAGAGCCTTACAAGGGCAAGGGTGTGCGTTACCTCAATGAACGAGTTCTGCGTAAAGCAGGCAAGACCGGCAAGAAGTAATCGGGAGATTTGACGACTATGACATCAGTATCAAGCCAGCGCCATGCAGGTCGCTTGCGTCGCCACCGTCGCGTTCGCAAGAAGATCACCGGCACCGCCGAGCGTCCACGTCTCGCCGTTTATCGCAGCAACAAGCACATCACGGTGCAGTTGATCAATGATCTCGACGGACACACCGTTGCATCGGCATCAACTGTTGAGCCAGATCAGCGCAAGTTGGGAGCAGGATCAAATGTTGATGCAGCAAAGCGCATCGGCACACTTGTGGCCGAGCGCGCGAAGGCAGCAGGAGTAACAAAAGTTGTTTATGACCGCGGTGGATTCTTGTACCACGGTCGCGTAGCAGCGGCAGCAGATGCTGCCCGAGAAGCAGGGTTGGAGTTCTAATGACTGACATTTCAAACGCACGTACGACCGAGCCTGGTCAACTTCGCGAATCACGCGTTGTGCACATCAACCGCGTAGCCAAAGTAGTGAAGGGTGGACGTCGCTTTTCGTTCACCGCACTCGTGGTGATCGGTGACGGCGCGGGCCGAGTTGGTTTGGGTTACGGAAAGGCAAAGGAAGTTCCTTTGGCAATCCAAAAGGGCACCGAAGAAGCAAAACGCAATTTGTTTAGCGTTGCACTTGCGGGTTCAACTATTACACATCAAATTTTGGGCATCAATGGCGCAGGTCGCGTATTGCTGAAGCCTGCTGCACCTGGTACCGGAGTAATTGCTGGTGGAGCTGCTCGAATTATTCTTGAAGAAGCTGGTATTCATGACGTACTTGCGAAGTCGCTTGGTTCGTCAAACGCAATCAACGTTGCTCGCGCAACGATCAACGGCCTCAAGGATTTGCAGAGTCCAGACGAGGTTGCAAAGCGTCGTGGAATTCCTGCCGATTCATTTGTTCCTAAAGGTCTCCTTCGTGCGTTCAACGAACGTAAGAAGTCAAGCGGAGGTGCACACTAGTTATGGCAGCATTCAAAAAACCAGGTCGCACAACACGCGATCGTAAGCCAGCAGCAAAGAAGGCAGCAGCCGAACAACGTGCAGCGGCCGCGGCGCTGAAGGCTGCATCGGGCAACACTTCAACACGCAGAGTAAAGCGCGTGAAGGTTGAGCCAACAGGTGCAACGATCACGGTTACGCAAGTGCGTTCAGAAATCGGCAACAAGCCAAAGAACCGTGCAACATTGCGCGCGCTTGGTCTTCGTCGTATCGGTCATACCAATACGTTGCCTGATCGTCCAGAGATTCGCGGCATGATTGCACGCGTTCCCCACCTCATCGAAATTAAGGAAGGCAAGTAAGCCATGCGCGTAGATGAACTCGCCCCATCTAAGGGAGCAAAGAAAAAACCAAAGCGCGTTGGTCGCGGTATTGGTGGTAAGGGTGGAAAGACTGCAGGTCGTGGTACCAAAGGTCAGTACGCCCGTAATACCGTGAAGCGAGGCTTTGAAGGTGGTCAGATGCCATTGAAGCAACGCGTACCAAAGTTGAAGGGCTTTAATAACCCGTTCCGCGTTGAGTTCTATGCCGTCAACCTTGATGTGATTGACGCGCTCGGACTTGCAGAAGTAGATCCAAAGGTACTTGTTGATCGAAGCGCCGCACACAAAAACACTCTCATCAAGGTGCTAGGTCGCGGCAAGATCACGAAGGCGGTAAAGGTGTCGGCACATGCAGTGTCAAAGACTGCAGAGCAGGCAATCATTGCTGCTGGTGGTTCGGTAACGATCTTGCCAATGCCACACAAGGGCCCACGTCCAGCCGCTAAGGGCAACCAGTTCACTAACCGATAGTGGTGTTGCGTCGGTACGCCGGCGCGCATCAAGTACAGGAGCTTCCACGATGTTGTCGAACGTGAAAAACATCTTCAAGGTGGCAGACCTTCGTAACAAGGTGTTGTTTACCTTGGCGATGATTGCTGTGTATCGATTTGGAACTGCATTGCGTGTTCCGGGTGTGGATGCACAAGCAGTGCGACAGTTGCGTGAAGCATCTAATTCGCAAGGTGCTCTTGGCTTTTTGAACCTGTTCTCTGGTGGAGCATTTGGCAGTTTCTCCATTTTCGCGCTCGGCATCATGCCGTACATCACGGCAAGCATCATTATGCAGGTGCTTGGTGTTGTGATTCCAAAGCTTGAGCAGTGGCAGCAAGAAGGTGCAACTGGTCAGCGCAAGATCACGCAGTGGACGCGCTATTTGGCAATTGGAATTTCAACGTTGCAAGGTGCCGGACTCACATTTATTTTCGGCCAAGGAAACGGTTCAGCATTCTTGGGCGCAGCCGCAACTGCTCCCGATGTTGTGTTGCTCGATCCGTTCATGCCGCGTGCGCTACTCGTTATTCCGTCATTGGTTGCAGGAACTGCAATGTTGATGTGGTTGGGTGAACTCATCAGCCAGCGCGGTATTGGTAACGGCATGTCGATGGTGATTTTCGCCTCAATTGTCAGCGGTTTGCCCTATGGCTATTACTCATTGCTGCAAAGCAAAAAGACCATTACGTTCATTGTTTTGGTGGCGGTTTCGATTGCAATCCTTGTTGCAGTAGTTCGTGTCGAATTGGGCAGTCGTCGAATCCCCGTGCAATTCGCTAAACGTGTGGTGGGTCGCAAGCAATACGGTGGGCAAAATACCTACATTCCGCTGAAGGTCAACCAAGCCGGCATCGTTCCAATCATCTTTGCAAGCTCGGTGTTGCTGTTGCCTGTGTTGTTGTCGAACATGTTGGGAAGCGGCGAGGGCTGGCGCGGTTCCATCGCATCATTCGTCAACGACTATTTGGTTAACAGCCAGAACTTGTTGTATATCGGAATCTTTTTCTTGTTGATCATTGCGTTCGCATACTTTTACAACTCGATCGCTTTCGACCCAATTCGTCAAGCAGATCAGTTGCGCAAGCAAGGCGGATTCATTCCAGGTATTCGTCCTGGCCCACAGACCGAGTCGTTTCTTGCCAAAACGGTGAATCGCATTACATTGCCGGGCGCAATGTTTGTTGCCTTCATCGCCATCTTGCCGTACATCATTTTGTGGGTAGGAGATGTTCAGTCATTTCCATTCGCTGGAACCACCGTGTTGATTGCGGTTGGTGTCGCACTTGAATTAATGCGTCAGATTGATAGCCAGCTGATGCAGCGCAACTATGAGGGCTTCTTGAAGTGACGTTTTCCGTTTAGGAAACGTAATCAAGAATTTGACGAAAGATCGATCTCCATGACACATGCAATCCGCATCATCATGCTTGGCCGCCAGGGCGCTGGCAAGGGCACACAATGTGTTCGTTTGGCTGAGGAGTTTGGCGCGCCACATATCTCGACTGGCGAAATGTTGCGAGCAGCGGTGCGTAAAGACTCGGCACTTGGTCGAGCGGTCAAAGCAGTGTTGGACAAGGGCGAACTCGTTAATGACGAATTGATGATCAGCCTGGTTCAAGGTCGCATTGGTGAAGAAGACGCGCGCATGTCGGGCTACATCCTTGATGGATTCCCGCGCACGGTTGCTCAGGCACGAGCGTTTGATCACATCAGCGAGGTACGTCCAACCGACTTGGTGATCGATCTTGAGGTCAAGCGCGACCTGGTGCTCAGCCGCTTGTCGTCACGGCGAACCTGTGAACAGTGCCAAGCCAACTATGTGGCCACGGGAGCAGAGTCAAGCCCGTGGATATGCGAAAAGTGTGGTGGCGCAGTGGTGCAGCGGGCTGACGATACGCCTGAAGCGATCAACCATCGCCTCGATCTCTATGACGACATGACCTCACCGTTGATCTCGTACTACAAGGACCAGAACAAGCTGGCGGTAGTCGACGGCCTGGGTACCCCTGACGAGGTGTTTGCCCGCCTCCGCACGGCGGTAGCCGGCATAAAGAATCGCGCATCATGACCCAGCCCAATTCGCTCATCTCCCTGTGTTTTGGGGTTTTGGGGCAGGGGAATGCGGCGGTAGCATAACCCTTCGCCTTTTGGAGGGTTTTCCTTCCGACTGGCTTGTACGTCCGTGTGTTTGAGGAGAAAGCCCTGCCAAAAAACAAAGAAGATGCAATTGTGCTGGAAGGCACGATTACAGAGTCGCTGCCAAACGCCATGTTTCGCGTCGAACTCGATAACGGACACACAGTGTTAGCTCATATTTCAGGCAAGATGCGAATGAATTACATCCGTATCTTGCCGGGGGACAAAGTCCAAGTAGAGCTAACGCCATACGACCTCACCCGAGGTCGAATTACTTACCGACATAAATAACAGTTTTCATAACCACATCATCAATCACCAATTACGAGGCCGAAGTGAAAGTTAAACCAAGCGTCAAAAAGATTTGCGAGAAGTGCAAGGTCATTCGCCGGCACGGTCGCGTAATGGTGATCTGCGAAAACCCTCGACACAAGCAACGTCAAGGCTGAGAAGGAACATCAGATGGCACGTATTTCAGGAGTAGACATCCCACGCGAAAAGCGTTTGGTGATTTCGTTGACATACATTTTCGGCATTGGTAACACCACTGCTCAGAAAATGTGCAAAGAGCTCGATCTCAATCCAGACACCCGCGTTCGCAATCTCACCGACTCTGAAGTCAACAAGATTCGTATGTACATCGAAAACAACCTCACGGTTGAAGGCGACCTGCGCCGCGATGTGCAAACCGACATCAAGCGCAAGATTGAAATTGGTTCATACCAAGGAACGCGTCACCGCAAGGGTCTCCCTGTACGTGGTCAGCGCACACACACCAATGCTCGTACTCGCAAGGGTCCGAAGAAGACTGTGGCCAACAAGAAGATGGCAGTGAGGAAGTAAATCATGGCAAAGGCACCAGCACCCCGTAAGCGCAAGCGCGATCGCAAAAACATTGCGACCGGCGTCGTGCACATTAAGAGTTCGTTCAACAACACCATCGTGTCCATCACCGACACCGAAGGAAATGTCATTTCATGGGCATCATCGGGTGGCGTTGGATTCTCCGGTTCGCGCAAGTCCACTCCATACGCAGCACAAATGGCAGCCGAAAAGGCAGGCCGTGCAGCAATGGAACAAGGTCTTCGTCGCGTTGAAGTGCATGTAAAGGGCCCGGGTTCGGGTCGCGATACCGCACTGCGTTCTATTCAAAACCTTGGCATCGAAGTGTCTGGCATCAAAGATGTAACGCCAGTTCCACACAACGGTTGCCTCCAGCCAAAGCGAAAGAGGCCGTAAGTCATGGCTCGCTATACAGGACCAAAGGTGCGTATTTCGCGCCGTCTCGGTGTCAACATTTTCGAAAATGCCAAGGGCTCAAAGGCTCTCGAGCGTCGTCCGTTCCCACCAGGAACACACGGTCGCACCCGTCGTCGTGGTGCCGGCAGTGAATACCTCTTGCAATTGCAGGAAAAGCAAAAGGCTAAGTACATCTACGGTGTGCTCGAGCGTCAATTCCGCAAGGCCTACGAAGAGGCAACACGTTTGGCTGGCCCAACTGGCGAAAACCTGTTGCGTCTGCTCGAGTGCCGCTTGGACAACGTGGTGTACCGCGCAGGCTGGGCAAACACCCGTCCGCAGGCACGTCAGTTCGTGAGCCACGGTCTTGTGTTGGTCGATGGCAAGCGCGTGAACATTCCTTCGTACAGCGTTGGTCGTGGACAAGTTGTCACGCTTTCCGAGAAGGCCGCAAACATGATCGTCATTCAGCACAACATCGACACACTCGACCACAAGATGGTTGGTTGGATCGATCGTGCAGAAGGTGGCAAGCAAGTCACCGTTCGCGAACTTCCATCGCGCGAACAAATTGATGTACCAGTCCGCGAACAGCTCATTGTTGAGCTTTACTCGAAGTAACCCCAAAAAGAATTGGCAATAGGAGATATCAATGCTTGTTATTCAGCGTCCATCAGTTGAAGCAATCGGTTCACCAGAAGGCAACCGTCAGAAGTTTTCTGTCGGCCCTCTTGAGCCAGGTCTAGGACACACCATCGGCAACTCACTTCGTCGCATGTTGTTGTCATCCATTCCGGGTGCAGCAATTACTTCGGTCAAGTTTGAGTCGGCTCTTCATGAGTTTGATGTCATTGAAGGCATCACCGAAGATGTCACCGAAATCATCTTGAATCTCAAAGACATCGTTGTTGTATGTGAGAGTGACGAGCCGGTTGTAATCACGCTCGACATCAAAGGCCCAGCAGAAGTAACTGCAGCCGACATTGTCTGCCCAACTGGCGTAGAGATTCTCAATAAGTCACAGCACATCGCCACACTGTCGGCGAAGGGTCGTTTGGCTGTAGACCTCACCATCGAGCGCGGCAAAGGCTACGCATCAAGCGATCGTGACACCCGCAAGGTAATCGGAATCATTCCAATCGATGCGATTTTCTCACCAGTACGTCGTTGCACCTACACCGTAGAACCAACACGTGTTGAGCAGTCAACCAACTACGACAAGATCATCCTTGACATCGAAACTGATGGAACGGTTGAGCCACGTGAAGCACTTGCATCAGCAGGCGCAACACTTCGTGCATTGGTCGACCTCGTTGCCACCATGAGCGATGCTCCAATGGCACTTGAACTCGGTGAGCTTGCAGGTACCGGCGCAGGTTCGCCAGACCTCGACTTGAGCATCGAAGACCTCGACTTGAGCGAGCGTCCACGTAACTGCTTGAAGCGTGCGCAAGTCAACACTGTTGGCGAGCTCTTGCTTCGCAGCGAAGAAGATCTATTGAACATCACCAACTTCGGTCAGAAGTCGTTGGATGAAATCAAGTTGAAGCTCGACGAACGCGGATTGTCACTGCGCATCTGATAGCGCACCAATACGCACCATTTCATAGGAGACGATGAATCATGCCAGCAACACCAAGACGAGCCCGAAGCTTCGGACATAGCGCACACCATCAAAAGTTGTTGATGGCGAACCTTGCTGCATCACTGTTTGCTGCAGAGGGCATTGTGACCACCGAAGGCAAGGCCAAAGCATTACGCCCAATCGCCGAGAAGTTGATCACGAAGGCAATCAAAGCGCAGGGCGAAGGCCCAATGCGCGTTCACCGCATTCGTCAAATTCAGTCGTACTTGAATGACAAGGAAATGACCAACAAGTTGGTCAACGTTGTTGCACCTCGCTACACCGGCCGCAATGGTGGATACACCCGCGTGCTCAAGCTTGGTCCACGCCATGGTGACAATGCACCAATGGCGCGCATCGAACTCGTCTGATTCATCATGGCCATGCGTCGAGCACGCATGACGGTTGCCTATAAAGGCGATCAATTTCATGGCTTTGCCACGAATCCCGGAGTAGATACCGTCGCGTCCACAATTGAAGGCGCGCTTGCACAGATTCTGCAAGAAGAAGTGCGCATCACGCCTGCTGGGCGTACTGATGCTGGCGTGCATGCTTGGGGTCAGGTAATTGGTGCCGATCTTCCTGATCGCGTCAATCTTCCTGTGTTGATGAAGCAACTCAATTCGTTGTGTGGACCATCAATTGCCATCCGCGAAGCAGTGTGGACTAAACCCGATTTTCACGCTCGCTACACCGCGTTGTGGCGTTCGTATCGCTACACAGTGCTCAACTCGGAGACACCAAATCCGTTCATGGTCGACACTGCGTGGCACATCATCAAGCCACTCAAGCTGCGAGCAATGCAACTGGCATCGGATGCAGTGATTGGTGAACACGACTTTTCGGCTTTTTGTCGCAAGCCAAAACCGGCTGACGAACATGACACCTACGAGCACTCGATGCGTCGCTATGTGATGAATGCCGACTGGCACGACTTGGGAGAAGGGGTGCTCAGGTTCGATGTTCGGGCGAATGCCTTTTGTCACCAGATGGTCAGAGCCCTCGTCGGCACCTTTATCGATATCGGTCTCGGCAAGCGTCCCCCCAGCGATATGCGCGGATTGATTGTTTCGGGTGATCGGGCAGAGGCAGCGCCCGTGGCACCCCCGCAAGGCCTGATTTTGTGGGAAGTTGGGTATCCCGCCGATTGTGATTAGACCCCTCTGACCCCTATCCTGAAACGGTCCATAGGGGCAGCGTTTGGTTGAGTTTTCGACCAAGTTCTCAGTTCTTGAAAGCAGTTTTTTATGATGCGTACGTACTCACCAAAAGCAAGTGAAATCCAGCGCGAGTGGCATCTCGTCGACGCCGAGGGATTGGTACTTGGTCGCATGTGCACAGAAGTTGCAGCAATTTTGCGCGGCAAGCACAAGCCAATGTTCGCGATGCATATGGACACGGGTGACCACGTCATCATCGTTAATGCATCGAAGATTGTCCTCACAAAGGGCAAAGCCGACAAAGAACTCGTTCACGACTACAGCGGTTACCCAGGTGGTCTTCGCTCACAGACATACGGCAACTTGCTGAGCCGTAAGCCAGAAGATGCGATTCGTCGCACCATCCGCGGCATGTTGCCAAAGGGACCGCTTGGTCGTCAGATGATTAAGAAGTTAAAGGTGCATGCAGGACCACAACACGGTCACGAAGCACAGTCACCAAAAGTATTGAACATCCCGCACGCAAAAGCGCGCTGATTACTAAAGATCGAATAGAGGAGCAATCGTGGGAACAAAGCCACTGACACAGACAACCGGCCGTCGCAAAGAAGCAGTCGCACGCGTGCGCTTGCGTCCAGGCACGGGCAAGGTCGTAATCAACGGACGCGAGTTTGAGGATTACTTTCCAAACGCATTGCAGCGTGCTGCAGCAACCGAAGCATTTCGTGTTGTAGAAGCAGAAACCACGTACGACGTTGACTGTGATATTCAGGGTGGCGGAATCGCCGGCCAAGCTGGTGCATTGCGCATGGCAATTGCTCGCTCAATTCTCGAGTTGGACGAAGAGAAGCGTTCAGTGCTTCGCAAGGCTGGCTTGCTCACACGTGACTCGCGTAAAAAGGAAAGCAAGAAGTACGGCCTCAAGAAGGCGCGCAAGGCGCCTCAGTACACAAAGCGTTAATCACGTGTTGGTTCGCGCGATGTATGTCGCGCGGATGTGTGTAACCGATGCTTAGATTTGGCACCGACGGTGTGCGTGGAGTTGCCTTCACCGAACTCACCGAAAACTATGTTGCAGAACTTGGCTTGGTTGCCGCCCAACAACTTGGTGTGAACAAGGTGCTGGTGGGGCGTGACACACGCGAATCAGGCCCGCGTCTAGAAGCTGCGTTAGCTCATGGGCTGCTTGCAGGTGGCGTTTCAGTCGAGTTGCTCGGTGTTGCACCAACTCCAGCGATTGCATTTTTGGCAGCAAAACGTGGTTGTGCAAGTGCAGCGATCACCGCATCGCATAATCCGTTTGCCGATAACGGTGTGAAGCTTTTTGCTAACGGCGGATTGAAACTGAGTGATGCCCAACAAGATGCCATCGAGTCACAGATGACGGGGAAGTCATCTATTGAACCAGCACAACCAGCTTCAGTGGATCTGCTCGATGAGTATGTTGCGCACATCGTCGGGCTGTTTCCTGCGTTGGCCTTTGCCAAGATGAAGATTGTGTTGGATTGTGCACATGGCGCAATGAGCACTGTGGCGCCTCAAGCGTTTGCACGCCTTGGAGCCACGGTCATTGTGATAAACGATGAACCCAATGGCACAAACATCAACGATGGCTGTGGTGCAACGCATCCCGAAGTTGTAAGCGAAGCAGTTCGCCTGCATCAAGCCGACTTGGGGCTTGCATTTGATGGCGACGGAGACCGCGTCATTGCAGTCGATCATGTTGGCGACATTGTTGATGGCGATCACTTGCTTGCACTTGCCGCAATTGATATGCACAAGCACGGCAAGTTGAAGTCGAATGCAGTGGCAGTGACCGTGATGACCAATGCAGGATTTCATGCTGCGATGAAAAAGAACAACATCGATGTTGTTACTACGCCTGTGGGCGACCGAAATGTGTTGGTTGCATTTGACGAACACGACATCGTGTTGGGTGGCGAGCAAAGCGGTCACATTATTTACCGCGATCATGCAACAACGGGTGACGGCTTACTCGCTGGAGCCATGCTGGTTGATTTGGTCCGGCGCGAAGGTAAACCGCTGGCAACACTCGCGCGCAATGCAATGTCCTCGCTTCCGCAAACATTGATCAATGTTCGAGTAGCAAACATTGTGAGCAACCCTGCAGATGCGCTCGTCGATGAGATCAAGCAAGCCACTGCACAGTTGCAAGGTATTGGGCGTGTGTTGTTGCGGGCAAGTGGAACCGAGCCGGTGATTCGCGTGATGGTTGAGGCTTCATTCCAGGAGATCGCAGACTCCATTGCTCAAGGGCTTGCAGACGTTGTTTCCCAGCGCTTCGGCGGGGTTCGGTAACCTGTAAGCCATGTGCGGCATCATTTGCGTTGTGTCGCGGCCGTCGGCAAGGCCTCTGCCTCTGGCTGCCGACATTCTTGATGCCCTCGATCGAGCAATTGCAGTTGGCCATGCCGGCAACATTGCCGAGTGTGGTCGTGTAGTTGCCGATGCCGACAAATCGTTGCGCGGCGAGTCGGGACTCGGAACGCTGATTGACAACATTGCATTGGTTGCTCAGTTGAATGCACGCCTCGATTCACTCGATGCACTTGCAGTTGCCGCGGAAGCACAACTTGAATCTGAAGCGGGTTTGCCTACTCGCGAGGTTGAGCGCCGCAGTAATGAACTGATTGCTCTGCGTGATGCAACGTGGTCGTTGCGCAACGATCGTCTGCGCACAGCCAAGGCGGTGGGGGATCTTGCCGGAAAAGATGCCAGTGCAAGTGCACGCAATGCGTACTTGGCAATTCAGCAGGCGTTTTCGGCACTCGATCGCATGGAAGTACGTGGACGTGACTCGGCGGGTGTACATGTGTTGGTGTGGGGCCACGGTCTTGACGCAAGCAACAAGCAAGTTGCGCCGTTGCTTGCGGGTCGACTCGACGATGCGCTGTTTACAAACGGCTCGGTTCGTGTCGGTGCGGGTGAACGTGCATGGTCTTTTGTGTACAAGGCTGCTGCTGAAATCGGCGAACTGGGTGACAACACACGCGCAATGCGCGCCGCGGTGTTCTCTGACGCCTTGCTTCGTTTGCTGATCAGCCAACCCAATGCTCGAGTATCGATTCTTGGACATACGCGCTGGGCAAGCGTGGGTATTATTTCAGAGCCAAATGCGCATCCCGTGAACAGCGAAGAAATAGGCGGTAATGCGTCTGCTCCGTACATGCTTGCTGCATTAAATGGCGATGTTGACAATCACGCAGACATCAAAGTGCGTAACGGCTTGCACATTGCAGATCCAATCACGACTGATGCGAAGGTGATTCCTACGGTTGTTGCGCGCAAAAACGCAGCGGGAATGTCGTTGGTGGATGCGTTTAGAGAAACAGTTGCCGAGTTTGAAGGAAGCGTGGCAATTGCAGTGGCTAGTGCCGATCAACCTCACGACATCATGCTTGCGTTGCGCGGAAGCGGCCAAGGCTTGTATGTAGGTATTGCAGAAGATCGTTTTATTGTGGCGAGCGAGCCATACGGTGTTGTTGAAGAAACATTGCACTATGTGCGAATGGATGGAGAAGCACTTGCCGATCCACAGAATCCATCCAGCCGTGGTCAAGTGATTGCGCTGTCAGGCGCTCAAGCTGGGTCGCTTGAAGGTATCCAGTTGCTTGCCTATGACGGCACCAACATTGCGCTTTCGGAAGCACAGGTTTCGGTTGCCGAGGTAACCACACGTGACATTGATCGCGGTGAGCACAAGCACTTTTTGTCAAAAGAAATTGCTGAAGCACCTCACAGTTTCCGCAAGACATTGCGTGGCAAGATCGCCGAACGCAATGGACAGTTGTTCGCTTTACTTGATGATTCGGTGCTTCCTGTTGAAATCCGGGCAAAACTTACCGCCGGCACGTACAGGCGAATTCGTGTAATAGGCCAAGGCACAGCGGCAATTGCAGGCAGAAGCCTTGCCCAGTTGTTGCGCACGATGGTCGACCATCGCGTGCAGGTTGATGCGTTGCCTGCAACGGAGCTTTCGGGCTTTCAGTTGCAACTCGACATGACTGACACGTTGATTATTGCGATTAGTCAAAGCGGCACAACGACCGACACCAATCGCACCGTTGACTTGGCGCGAACACGTGGAGCGTCGGTACTGGCAATTGTTAATCGCCGTGGAAGCGAATTGGCAGCTAAGGCCGACGGAGTGCTGTTTACCTCTGATGG
>JAURJB010000014.1 GCA_030832455.1 Acidimicrobiales bacterium | reverse complement strand
CATCTTCTGGAGACAACTCTTCAAATGGAGTGGTACGCATTGCGGCATAAAAGTCGGCTACTGCTTGTGCTTGCGGATGAAGTGGCATACCGCCACTCTAAAGCTTGCGCAAAATAGGAGTTGTAGCGAAGGTCAGTCCAAATGACCCAAAAAGCACCATTACGCCAACGAATGTCGGTTGCAAACCATATGCATCAACACACGCACCAACAATGAGCTGGCCAAGTGGAGGCGCGGCGTATAACAGCGACATCTGTAATCCGTATACGCGGCCTTGCATTTCGGGTGCGACCCGTTTCTGCACGATGGAATTCCAGAGCGGATTAAACGGCCCCCACGACAGCCCTGCAAAAAATCCAAGTACAACAAACAACCACGTTGGCGGCAATATCACGAGCGGAATGAGCGAAAGGGTGGACACGATCATGACCAAGCGCAGCAAAGTGCTCGTTGAAAACTTTGCGGCAAGTCGTCCATATGCGAATGCCCCTATCACCATTCCTGCAGCAAGTGCGGCGAATAACGCACCAAGCCCAGTTGGATTATCTATCGATTCAAAATATGTAGGAAAGATGACCGTATCGATAGGCATATACAAGCCAGATAAAAACATGAACCCAATTGCAAGTGTGAACAATGGTTTATCTCGCGTGAGCGCATGGAAACCTTCACGCAATGACAAGAAGAATGGCTCATGCCCATCTTCGTGATGCGCAACTTTTTTGCCATGTTCGTCATCTACCCGCATTAACGAAACCGCAATTGCAGCACATGCAAATGTGACTGCTGTGACCGCAAAAGCAAGCATCGGACCACTCCACCGAATGCACGCAGATCCAACTGCTGGACCAACCATCCAACCAATTGCAAAAACACCTTCGTGTCGTCCATTTGCTGAATCAATGTCAACTCCGGATGCGGTGGCCGCATTAGGAATCAATGCTTTGCGGGCGGTGTATCCGGCAGGATCAAAACACGCACCGAGCACGGCAATCACCAAGATCCATGTATAGGTCAACTCTCCGATGGCGTTTACCAACAAGAACATCAATACCGACACCATCGACATCACGTCGGAGAACATGGAAATGGCCCGACGGCCAAACCTATCGATCAATCCACCGACAACAGGCGAAACAACTATGCCGGGAAGGCTGGAAAGCGCCGCCAATAGCCCTGCCTTTGCAGCCGATCCTGTGAGTTCGAGCACGATCCAGGGCACGGTGATCATGACCACGCCATTCGACACTCCTGACGCTGCGTTGGTTGCCTGCAAAAGACCAAACGCATGCTTATTCTTCACATTTCACAGCGTAACTGAGCTATTTCTCCGACAGACTCTCTCGGATGAGCAGCATTGTGGTGAGTGAACTTGAATACGGCCCACCAGGTGCGGATCAATTGTTTTTTGATGTCAGTTTTAAAGTCTCACCCGGTGAACACGCAGCAATCGTTGGTGCAAATGGAGTTGGTAAAAGCACCATCTTGCGGATTTTGACTCAAGAGATCGAAGCGGATGGTGGCGAATTCGCAATTGGCGGAACCTTGTTGAACATGACACAGGACGTTGGTATGTCACGACCAAACGACACGTTGCGCGAGATGTTGATTGAAGTAGCCCCGAAGAACTTGCGCAATGCAGGACGGGCACTCGTTGCCGCAGAAAAAGCGCTCGGTACTGGTGACGATGACGGCATGGGATACGCAAATGCACTTGCCGACTGGGGCGACCTCGGTGGCTACGACCTCGAGGCAAAGTGGCAAGCATCTGCGCAACGCAGCGTGAAGACTCCAGTTGACGATTTCTCGGTTCGACTCGTTTCCGAACTTTCTGGAGGCGAGCGCAAGCGCTTGGTACTCGATCTTCTTCTCACCAGCGGCGCCGATGTGCTGTTGCTTGACGAACCAGACAACTACCTCGACATCCCAACGCGCAAATGGCTTGAGGAGCAGATCAAATCTTGCAAATCCACCATCTTGATGGTGAGCCACGACCGAACTCTGCTCGAACAATGTTCGACAAAAGTTGTGGTCATTGAAGGTTCGGGATGCTGGGTACATGGTGGGTCGTACAAAACATTTCCTGAGGCACGTGCAAAGCGCCAAGAGTTGCTCGGTGACGACCTAAAACGTTGGAACGAAGAAGAACGCCGCCTATTTCACCACATGAAAATCATGAAACAACGCGCTGCACAAAACTTTAAGAATGCAACCAAAGCAAATGGCGCAGAGACTCGCTGGGAAAAGTTCGTTGCTGCTGGTCCCCCACCTCCACCCGTTGCCGATCAGCATATTTTTGTTCGACTTCGCGGTGCCGATGCTGCGCGGCGAGTAGCAAAGCTCGAAAAGCTTGCGATTGACAATCTGTTTCTGCCATTTAGCGAAGAAATTTACCATGGCGAACGCGTCGGGCTCATTGGTCCAAACGGAACTGGGAAGACACACTTACTTAAAGCGCTCAGTGGCGAAAACCATCCAACTACAGGCCATATCACATTCGGACCGCGCACCTCGGTTGGCGTGTTTACCCAAGTAAATAACCGGCCCGACTTTCTTGGTAGAGAATGTGTTGACATCGTGCTTGATCGCATTTCGGAAGAAGAAAAAGCCATGAAAACATTGGCTCGCTACGGACTGCGCAACAATGCCCGCCAAAAGTTCGAAACGTTGTCCGGAGGACAGAAAGCTCGTCTCGAAATTTTGCGCCTCGAAATAGAAGGACACAACGTGTTGCTGCTTGATGAGCCAACAGACAACTTGGATATCGAATCATCTGAGGCACTCGAAAAGGCGCTTGATGGTTTTGAGGGAACAGTCATAGCAGTAAGCCACGACCGCACATTCCTTGCACAGTTCGACCGCTACATCATGATTACTGATGACGGCGAGGTGTACGCACTGCCCGATTATGAAATTGCAATGGCTGGTCTGAGCGAACCAGACAAACTGGCAGGCTTACGCCTGGCCAAGCCGCTCACTCGCGACTAAAGCACACCCTCAGGCACAAAGCCATCGCCGAATGCTTCACGCATTTCAGCAACAAGTTGATCGTTCGTCCACACATCAATTGCAGTCATTGCCATGATCTTTGCACCATCCAAAATTGCGCGGGTGGCATCTTCGTTTGTTGCATAATCGGCAAATTCTGGAGTGTGCAGCGACACACCTTCTGGCGCTACGGCAATCATCGGATGAATCGATGGAGTCAGGTAGCTGATGTTGCCCATATCAGTTGAGCCACCACCTGTTCCTGCCATGTATTCAGTTGTCAACATGCGGCCAAACTTTGCCGAGTTTTCAACATATGCAGCAAGCAACGGAATGTTGTCAACAATGTCGGCGAATGGGTTTGGTTGCCATTCCAACTCAACGTGACAACCAGCAGCATGTGCACCACCATGCAGACAAGCACCTACACGTTCCTTGAGTGGCTGCAAAGTCTCGATGGTATTTGAGCGAGCGTACCAATCCATCTCTGCTTCGCGAGGAACGATGTTTGGCTTCTCGCCACCTTTCAAAAAGATTCCATGAATGCGCTCTGTCGGCATGATGTGTTGACGCAGTGCTGCGATATTCATGTACCCAAGTACCGCTGCATCAAGTGCATTCCTACCCAAGTGAGGAGATACAGCGGCATGGGCTGCTTCACCGGTGTACTTCGCCAAACAGTGCTGAATCGCAATGGCATTCATTCGCGCAAGATCTCGGTCTGCTGGGTGAATCATCATGGCTGCATCAACACCAACGAAGGCGCCTTTGCGAGCCATTTCGATTTTTCCGCCGCCGCCTTCTTCGGCTGGCGTACCCATCAAACGCAACCTACCTCCGGCTTCTTCCGCCAATCCGGCAAGTGCAAGGCCCGCACCCAATCCGGCTGCCGCGATGATGTTGTGTCCGCAGGCATGCCCAATTCCGGGCAAAGCATCGTATTCACACAGCACAGCAACGGTGGTCCCCTTTGAACCAACTGCAACATCAAATGCAGTGTCAATGTCGTACGCCTTGCGAGAGACTTCTAACTTGTTGTCGCCAATGGCGTCGGTCAGACGTTTGTGCGCAAAGTGTTCCTCAAAGTTTTCTTCAGGATGTGCATGAATGTCGTGACTTACCCCAACAAGATCATGTTTCATCTTGTCGATGGATTCACATGCTCGTTGCTTCAAAGACTCACGAAGTTGCGCTGTAGACATGGCTAAATGGTAGCCACATACCCGATCATCAGTAAACGCCCGTATCCTTGCTTGTCGTGATCGTGATCGATGCCCAAAAGCTCTCTGCATCACGACCTAACCGACCACTTTTCACCAATATCTCACTCACTGTTTCCGAAGGTGACCGAATTGGCATTGTTGGCTTGAATGGGTGCGGGAAAAGCACTCTGTTGCGAATCCTGAGTGGTGAATACTCTCCCGATAACGGAGTGGTCCACCGCGGACGCAATGCCCGAGTTGGAATTCTTGCTCAACAGCCCGTGCTTCCCGCTGGAACAGTTCGCGAGGCAGTCGGCGAAGACTGGCGAGGCGAGGCCATGCTCGACAAGTTGGGAATGTCTGGGTTGCTTGATGCACGAACCGACGAGCTTTCTGGTGGTCAACAAAAACGTGTCGCACTTGCCCAACTCTTAGTAAATGAATGGGATGCACTCATTTTAGATGAGCCAACCAACCACTTAGACCTTGATGCCATTTCGTATTTAGAAGAATGGCTCGCGCAATATCGCGGCGGACTGTTACTCGTTACTCACGACCGACACGTGCTCGACAGAGTGACCAACAAAGTTCTCGAGATTGATCGTGGATCTGCATACATGCATGTTCCAACTAGCAAAACTGCAGGTTCTGGGTACGCCGCATATCTTGCAGGTCGCATTGAACGCGAAGAACGCGCAGCAACAGCCGAACAAGTACGCAAAAACCTCGCCCGCACCGAACTTGCATGGTTACGTCGTGGCGCCCCTGCACGAACGACAAAACCAAAAGCACGAATGGACGCCGCAAAAGAGTTGGTGTCACGCAAGGCCGAAGGTCCGGCACGTCAAGGCGAACTTGGCTTGTCACTTGGCAGTCAGCGACTCGGTTCAAAAGGAATCGAACTACAAGGCATTGCATTTTCATGGCCAGCATCGGCAAAATCTGCAGAGCATCACGTGTTGCACGCATTTGACTACACGCTGGAACCCGGCGACCGACTTGGCATTGTCGGACCAAACGGTGCTGGTAAAAGCACACTCCTCGATTTAATTTCTGGCCGCCTGAAACCAACAAGTGGACACATTGAAGTAGGCAGCACCGTAAAGATTGGCTATTACGACCAGCTCGGTCGCGAATTGAATCTTTCACAGACCGTGCGTGAAGCGGTGATGGGCGACAAAGGAAACCCGTCGGTTGAAGACATCAACCTAATGAAGCGTTTTTGGTTTGATGGTGATTCGCAGTTCGCACCGTTGTCTACCCTTTCTGGTGGCGAGCGCCGTCGCTTGCAATTGCTACTCACACTCATTGAGCAACCAAACGTGTTGATGTTGGACGAACCAACCAACGATCTCGACCTTGACACATTGCGCGCACTTGAGGAGTACCTCGACGACTGGCCTGGAATTGTGGTGGTAGTCAGCCACGACCGCGTGTTCCTCGACCGCACTGTTATTGACGTGTTGGCGCTTGACGGCGATGGTGGCATGCGCCAGGTAGTTGGCGGTATTGCTGGCTGGTTGCACCAGCGAGGCAAGCAATCCACTAATCAAACTGCTCCAAAATTGAAATCCGCTCCTGTGATCGATTCGGCGCAACCAACAAAGGTGAAGCCAGCAAAAAGTCCGAGCACATTGCGCCGCTTGTTGGGACAAACCGAAAAAACACTTGCACAAGCAACCGAAAAATTGCAGAAACTTGAACGTGAATTAACTTCGGTAGGCAACGACCACGTTGAACTGGCACGAGTGAGTGCAGAACTTGCACTCGCCCAACAAACCGTTGATGCAGCAGAAGAACATTGGCTGACTATTGCTGCAGAAGCGGAAGCCCAAGGCGTAACCTCTTCTCAGTAATGACAGCGATTCAATTCCAACTTCGTAGGGCAACTCATTCAGACCTTCCAGCGATTGCCGCATTGATTTCAGAGGGTTTGTCCTTCGACGGTCTTATTTTTGTCCAGACCGCTGAAGAACTAGCAGAAGAGTTTGATGGAACATATTGCGATCTTGATCACGATGTCATGATTGCCGAACACGAGTCACACATCATTGGTGTGGGTTACACCATTTTCTTACCTTCCGAAACCAAGGAAGAACGCTGCTACATCTTTGGCACAACCAAACCTGAATACCGAAACAATGGTGTTGGAACTGCGGTTATGCAATGGGCAACCGAACATGGCGAATCATTGCTGCGCTCCACCAAACGAACTCTTCCAAAGTATTTGCGGTCAGATATGAGTGCAACAAACTCAACCGCAGGATCGCTATTCCAAAGTTTCAATATGAGCCCAGTACGCTGGAATGATGACTTGATTATTGATCTTGCCAATTCGCCCGAGGTGTTTACTGCTACTGAAAATTCAATTGTGCCTTCGGAAAGTCGCTAATCACGCATGCATTTGCGGCTTACAAACGCGATGGGTTAACCCATGCAGCCCTCGACGTAGATACAGAAAATCCCACTGGTGCATACGGTTTGTACACAGCAGTGGGATTTTCAACTTTTCGAAGAAAAGTTACTTACGAACGCATAGTTCAGTAATTATTGAGTACTGATACTTGCGCGAAATTCGCCTTCACGCATTTTTTGTTTGGTCGTTGCACTTGGTTCATTGAGTCGTTCAATCGTCACACCCACAATGTCGGCAGTGCATGTGTACAAATGTGGATAGTTCCCCACTGGCGACCCGGTATCCACGCCAATGTCAAACGTTTCTCCACTCATCGAATACACGAGTGGCACAGTTTTATCAATGCGCATACTTCCTGCTTCACGATCGTCCACATACAACGTCGCAACTCCACCTGCGCCAAAGCCACCGTCGTAAGCGAAATCAACGACAATCTCATGGCGTCCAGGTTTTAGCGCTTGAGTGTCGCTCACAACTGAATGCATATGACCAAACCAGTTGTAGTGATATGTCGGTTTTCCCGATTCATCGATATACAGCGACCATCCAGCCATGTTTCCGCCCTGACACGCAATCACTCCCCGTGCCCCGCCTACTGGAACCACGATTTCAGCCGTCATTTTCCACGAACAGTTCTTCACATTTAACACCGAGCTCTCGGGCATACGCACGTGGGCTCGTGTGTATGTCACTTTGTTTATTCCGTCGAGTGAATGCGGAACTGCGAAGTCGCTATTACGCGGCGAACCCGCATCACGCAATGGATAAATGTCGTACTGAATTGCATTTTGATGAAACAGCTCTTGCAGCTCTGCAAGTTTCTCAGGGAACTGTTCCACAAGATTCACAGCTTGTGAGAAGTCTTCGCTGATGTTGTACAGCTCCCACACCTCTTGAGGGCCGTCGAAATCAAGACCCTGCAGGCGTATCCATGGCAAACGACCATGGAAACACGAAGCCATCCAACCCTCGTGATAGATGGCGCGATTGCCCAGAATTTCAAAATACTGAGTGGTGTGCGTGCTTGGTGCGCTTGCGTTATCAAACGAATATGCCATTGATGTTCCATGAATTGGCATCTGCTCGATGCCGTTGACATGTGTAGGGGCTTCAATTCCTACGAGTTCATAAATCGTTGGTACAAGGTCAATCACATGATGGAACTGTTCGCGCAGACCACCTGCATCACGAATTTTCTTTGGCCAACTGAGCGCCATTGCATTGCGAGTTCCACCAAAATGTGAGGCAACTTGCTTCATCCACTGGAATGGCGAGTCAAGCGCCCAGGCCCAACCAACATTGAAATGGTTTTCGCACTTTGCCGTACCGAAGTCATCAATATGGTCAAGCAACCACTCAGGGTCTTCCGGTATACCGTTTTGAAACGATGGAGCGCTCCATGCACCATGAATCGTTCCTTCGGCAGAAGCACCGTTGTCGCCAGTGATATACACCACCAACGTGTTGTCCATGATATTCAGACGCTCGAGTGCATCAATTACTCGCCCAACCTGTGCGTCGGTGTGCGCTAGAAAGCCAGCGAAGGTTTCCATGAGTCGTGTAGCAACTGGTCGGTAACGCTCTGGATAATCGCTCCATGAAGGAACTTGTTCCGGTCGTTTTGTGAGAGCTGTATTCGGTGGAATGACTCCGAGTTTCAGTTGACGCTCGTAAATTTCTTCGCGCAATACGTCCCAACCGCCATCGAATTGACCTGTGAACTTATCGATCCATTCGCGAGCAACATGATGCGGTGCATGCAATGCAGGAGTAGAGAAATATGTAAAGAACGGTTGATTCGGGCGTGATGCTTGTTGACGCTCAATCCATGCGATGGTCTGATCTGCCAAATCTTCGGTCAGGTGATAATCCGGGTTGCCGACATGTGGAGAGATTGGCGTGGTTTGGTCGTACACGGGTGGTTCCCATTGCGAGGACTCTGCGCCAATAATTCCGTAGAACTTGTCGAAACCAAGACCTGTTGGCCAGCGATCGAATGGGCCAGCAGGGCTTTGCTCCCAAGATGGCGCAAGGTGCCACTTGCCAAACACCGACGTTGCGTAACCCGACATGCGCAATACCTGCGCCATGGTTGCTGCTTCAGGTGGAATCGCGCTGTCGTAACCAGGAAATGAGTTTGCGATTTCCGTAATGCCACCCATATGTACCGAGTGATGATTGCGGCCAGTAAGCATTGCTGCTCGCGTTGGTGAGCACAGTGCAGTGGTGTGGAATTGGTTGTAACGCAAGCCGATGTTGGCAATGCGATCAAGGGTTGGTGTTGGCACTGGGCCACCAAAAGTTCCAAACGAACCGAAGCCAACATCGTCGAGCAAAATCAGCACAATGTTTGGCGCACCCTCAGGCGCCAATTGGCGCTCGAGTTTGCGGGGTGTTGATTGGGTTATTAGGCGTTCTTTTGTTCCCGTAAACGCTGGTGTTGCGTGAGGCAGTTTCTTCGTCATTACGAAGCTAAACCCTTCACATCAAAGCAACGTAGTGCACTGACTGCACCATCTGAATCACCAGTAATCGACAACAATCCATCTGAGATCACTGCAGCCAGAGTCGTCGACCCCGATAACACGTTCGTCCATGTATCAAGAGTTCCCGTAATCGTTGCTTGAGCATCAACCCCTGAATATGGCACGGCTACAAAATTGCGAATATGCAAACCTGTCGTATTTCCATCCAGCACAAACTTCAATTTCATATCCACATTCTTTGCACGCTCTGGTACGAGTAATACACGCAGAATGTGCACTGCCTTTTCATAACCAGCACTCAGCAGCGTTGGTTTACGCAAGTGGACATTCTTCAAGCGAGCAACATTGGCGGTTCCATCCAGCACACGTGCACGCGTTAAACACCAGTTGCGAATATTTGCAGCGCTCGTGCGTTGCGCAACCATCCTCAAGGCACGCGCAAGCAACGCGCGATCTGCGTCTTCTGCACCATCGCTTCGCACCAACCACGAACCAAGCTCCAACGCCCAACGAGCGTCGTCATTCGTTAGTGCTTCATCAACTTGCTTTCGCACTGCGTCTCTTCCGCCAAATCCTGCAATGAGTCGAGCAGAGCGCTCGCGCGGTGGTGTAGGAAACAAGTTTGCTTCGTCCCCATCAAAAAAACCAAACAAACCTGTGCGAATTTGGCGTACATGGTGCTCAACCACGCCATATAACTCTGATGTTAAATAATCACCATCAAATGTTTCTGGCAAGTCAACCGACTCTGCAATTTCTGTGCTGGTCATTCCAGCGTTCGTGGCACGCACCGTTTGATCCCACATGAATTGAATGGAGTCACGGTATTTTGTGACACGCGTTGCGATTTCAGTTACTCCTGAAAGATGTGGACCGTGTGCCCCAACTAGATGTGCTGCATTCAGCGACAACAGGTGATCAATCCCCTTCAACAAAATTCGTGGATCGCGATACTCCTCGCCGCGAATTGCAAACACGTTGAACAACACTGGCCAGACCAAGTTGTTCACGGCAACACCAAGAGAAGGAATCCAATACGTCACCGAGTCATCGGCATCCGATGGTGCATGGGTTACTTCAATATTTAAACCCGCAACGGTGATCTTCGCCGCTGCGCCAAAGGTGTGCGTTGGCTCAATGAACCCCGGAGTAAACGGTGCATGCTGTGGATTGCGGTAAAAGTGGCCCAACCCCACATTGACACGGCCATCCTCTCCGTCTTCTGGCAACTGCATGGCAAATTGCTCAACCAGTCCACGGCCATACGCAGGAGCAATTTCGCTCGCGGTGCGGCGTCGGTTCTCTGCGATTTTCTCATGCCCCCAAATCGGCACCTGCTTGCCATTGTTCTCGGCGATTACGGCTTTTGTGCCATCTACATAATGAAAGTGCGTATACATCACTGCAACGATTGGACGCTGAGACACCTTGCGTAATTCGGCAATTGCTTCGTTCATCTCTTCTATTGACTCACCCGTGTCAATTGCAATGATGCCATCTGGCGCATCAATAAACGACTGATTTGACAATCCGTTGCCAACGAAGCACCACACACCGGGGCACACTTCGCTAAACGTTCGGGCCAAACGATGAGATTGTTCAACATGTAGCTCATGGGCAATTTGCCCACTCGGCAGAGTTACCGACTGTGAGGCGTTGGGTTCGAAACTTCGTGTCCGACGGGCCATTTTCGCCTCTGTATCTGCGCCTACGCGCCTAGTTTGCGGAAGAAATCTGGTGGTGCGACCACGTCGTCGCGCGTGAGTTCATTGACGTGTGATTTTCCGAGCCCAAGCAATGCAGAGTCAATACCGCCGCGAATCACGTCAAGCACGTTTTCTACTCCTGCCTGACCATTTGCTGCAAGACCCCACAAGTACGCGCGACCAATCATGACTGCGCGAGCTCCAAGTGCCATTGCCTTCACAACATCGCTTCCGCGACGAATGCCACCGTCGAGCAACACATCAATCTGTGATCCGATTGCATCGGCAATTGCTGGGAGCGCACGAATTGGTGCTGGTGTTCCATCCAAGTTGTTTCCACCATGGTTAGAAACCGACAGCGCAGTAGCACCCAAATCAACTACGCGCTTTGCATCATCGAGACGACTGACACCCTTCACCATGAACGGCCCACCCCATTGCTGCCGCAACCATGCAATGTCCTCCCACGATGGAAGTGGTGTTTGCATCCACTCGTAATACGCACCAAAGAATGTCGGAGCATCTTGACCAGGCTTTTGCATGTTTGGCGCAGTGAGATCGGGAATGCGACCAGTCTTTGCAAATGACCACAACCACTCGGGCTTCACTAATACTTCAGGAGCAAGCTTGAGCATTGCTTTCAGGTTGATCTTTTCGGGAATCCATGGGCTTCCCCAGTCGCGACCATTTGAAAATGACCAGTCAAGAGTGACGATTAATCCAGTTGCACCTGCTGCGCGCGCACGCTCCATGCGTTGCACCAATGTGTCTTTGTCGCCACACCAATACATCTGAAACAACGTTTGCGTATTTACCGCAGCAACCTCTTCAACCGACTTACTGGCAAATGAACTGAGTCCCATTGGGATGCCACGGTTCTGCGCGGCACGAGCGATAGCGACTTCGCCCTGTGGGTGCACTGCCTGCACACCTGTTGGCGAAATGATGACCGGCATCGACAACTGCTGCCCCATCACGCTTACTGCCATGTCGCGCTGAGCAGACAAACCTGCAATATGTGGCGCAAAGCCAAGTTGATCGAATGAGTCCAAGTTGTCGCGCGACGACAGACCCTTTTCAGAGCCAGCAACAAGTGCGCCATACACCGATTTCGGCAAACGCTTTTGCGCACGGCGCTGAGCTTCGGCGACAGTTTCGAACCATGCATTTGCCATGCACGCATCCTATTTGACGATGCCGAGGCGAACCTCAGCGAAACCGCCCTACTACGCGATAATCAGGTTTGGATTGACCATCTTTTCGCGCGGCAAGCGAATGTCCAAGTACGAGCGAATGTTGGCATCCATTGCCTCTGGGATGTGGTCAGGGTAATGGTTGTCCAAAATCTCGCGGACTTTCTTGTGCGCAACATGATAAATCTCAGGTTTGCCCACTTCTTTCCACTCTTTTGAACTGAGTCGGTCTCCAATTGCTGGGTACAGGTATTCACTCTGCATGATGCGCAGCGTCTGCTCGGCACCCAAGTAGTGACCAGGTCCACCAATGCACTGCGCGCGCATCGTTTCGATTGACAACGATTCATCAGTTACTTCGATTCCCTTGATGGTGCGCTGCACCGAACCAATGGTGTCGTTGTCGAGAATGATTCCCTCATACGAGTAGCCCAACAAACTTCCGTGCATGCCTGCTGCTTCGTAAATGAGGTTCATACCAGCGTTACCAACAAGTGCGTGATTAATGCCTTTCTCTGAACCTGATTGTGCGTCTGGGAATTTTGAATCGGAAATACCCGATGATGTGCCACCCGTGAGGTTGTAGAAGTGAGCCATCTGCGCGCTCGCTGCCGACAACAACACTTGCTCTGGGCTTCCACCCGACATTGCGCCTGAACGCAAGTCAGAAACGAAGCACCACAGACCAAAGATTGCTGGAGCACCTGGCTTAATTGCGTTGACGTACGCAAGACCTGCGAGGCACTCAGCTACCTGCTGCACCAATGCACCAGCAATTGCTGCAGGTGCTGTTGCACCAGCCTGACCAGCCGACAACAACAACACTGGCATGCCACCGTGCACTGCAACTTCAAGACACTTACATGCATCGCTTGCAAACTTGAGTGGTGGAACAACGAAACAGTTTGACTGGCTGACGAACGGACGTGCGCGCCACTTGTCTTCGCCACCTGCAATTTCGTGCAACATCTTGAGCGAAGCTTCAAGGTGATCGGGATGCACCCACGAAGTACCAACGTGCTTCGTGGTTCCGCTCACACTGAGGTAACAGGTGTTGATATCCATTGCTGATGCTTCTGGAATATCGCGTGGCACTACTGCTCGTTGGTAGAAGTGCAAATGCTCCATCTTGTCGACAATGCGTGCAATGTCATACGCATCTTGCGATACCGATTCGCGGTACTCACCTGTCTCATAATCAGCGATGTACACCGCAGCGCCTGCTGTGCCGAAGTACGTATTGGTGCCCCATGGCTCCATGTCGTACTGCGGGTCTTGGGCATACAGAGGGAAATTGCGACCAGCAATTTCAAGGGTGTGTTCAATCAGAGAACGTGGGAACAACAAACGACCGTTTTCATCAAGCTTGCAACCCTTTGGCAACAGATATTCAAGTGTGGATGGAATTGCATCGGCAATACCAATGTTTTCCAGAACGTTGATGGCTGCCTCGTGAATCTTCAATACTTCAGCGTCGGTAAGCGGCTTGTAGCGGCCGGCAGGCATACCTGGGCGAACTGGCTTGATGTCATCCGTTAGTGGTGCTGCACGTAATGCATTACGAGCAGCGCGACCTCCGCGCCGAGCATTCGTTGATTCAGTCATGTTCTTTCTCCTTTATGCCTTTACGCGTTCACTCTTTGGATCATAAAACGGATCGAGTTGCGCCTCTGCCGCAAACCGCTCGCCCGCAACTTCGATTTCATATGTTCCATCCATAACAAAGGCCTTATCGACCAAGCCATGATGATTTTCAACATAACCCATACCAATGGACTTGCCGATGGCGTGCCCAAACATTCCCGATGTGATGTGACCGACGATTTCGCCGTTACGCCAAATTGGTTCGTTGTGGTACAGGTTCTTCATTGGATCTTTCATTGCAAACTGAACCAAACGCTTCTTCACGCCAGTTTCCTTTTGCTTCAACAAAGCTTCCTTGCCAATGAACCCGCCCGGCTTGTTCCATGCAACAGTGAAACCAAGGCCCGACTCAAGCGGAGTGTCGTCTGGTGACACGTCGTGGCTCCAGTGGCGATATCCCTTTTCCATGCGCAACGAGTTCAGTGCGTGGTAACCAGCATGCTTCAGACCAAACTGCGGTCCTGCTGCAACAATCACATCAAATACACCTGTTGCAAATTCGGTTGGAATGTACAACTCCCATCCAAGCTCACCCACGAACGTGACGCGACTAGCGCGCACTCGCGCATAACCGATGTCAATGATTTGTGAGGTTCCAAATGGGAACGCCTCGTTCGACATATCGGTTGATGTAAGCGACTGCAACAATGCACGCGAATTTGGACCCATGATGCTGAGCACTGCTGATCCCGACGTGACGTCAATAACCGCAGCGCGCTCATCTTTGCCAATGTGGTCTTTCAAATATGTGTAGTCGCGTGTTTGTGTTGCTGCCGCCGTAACAATCAAATAGCGGTCTTTCGATTCGCGAGTAACGGTGAGGTCGGCTTCAATTCCACCTCGCTCGTTCAGCCACTGCGTGTACACCAACTTGCCAACAGGCACCGACATGTCGTTGGCCGACACACGGTTGATGATCTTTTCGGCATCTGGGCCTTTGAGAACAAACTTGCCAAACGACGACTGATCAAACATGGCCACGGCATCGCGGGTTGCGCGGCACTCTTCTGCCGAATACTCAAACCAGTTTGGGCGGCCGTAGGTGTATTCGTATTCAGCCTTTACACCAGCAGGGGCAAACCAGTTGGTGCGCTCCCAGCCAGCAACTTCACCGAAGCATGCGCCTTTTGCCACCAAACGATCATGCAATGGCGAACGACGCACTCCGCGTGCTGTTTCGGGTTGACGGAATGGCCAGTGCATTGCGTACAACAAACCAAGCGACTCGACCGTGCGGTCGTGCAAGTAGTTCTTGTTGCTTTGGAACGGCATCACGCGACGAACATCAACATCCCACAAGTCCATCGGCGGACGACCATCAACGATCCAGTCGGCAAGCACCTTGCCGGCACCACCCGATGACTGAATACCAATGGAGTTAAAGCCAGCGGCAACGTACAGACCTTTCACTTCTGGTTGTTCACCGAGCAAGTAACGATCATCAGGCGTAAACGACTCTGGCCCGTTAAAGAACAAACGAATTCCAACTTGTTCCAAGAGGTTCATACGGTGAGTTGCATTTTCAATAAGTGGTGCAATGTGTTCGAAATCTTCTGGCAAAGAAGTGAACGAGAACTCTTCTGAAATTCCCTTCATGCCCCAAGGCTTGGCAACTGGTTCGAACCAACCCACCAACAACTTGCCTGCATCTTCTTTGAAGTAACCCGAGCCATCTTGGTCGCGAAGCACTGGCATTGTTGGAGAAATTCCTTCAACAGCTTCAGTAACGATGTAGAAGTGTTCGGCTGCATGCAATGGAACAGTTGCTCCAACCTGATCGCCAAGTTCGCGAGCCCACATACCTGCTGCGTTGACCACTGCTTCAGCGCGAATGATTTGTCCTTCAACTTCAACGCCAACTGCACGGCCATTTTCAACAACGATGCGATCAACTTTTACATTTTCAACAATGCGCACACCGTGAGCACGCGCGCCTTTGGCAAGCGCTTGAGTTACGTCGATCGGGTTAACCACTCCGTCACCAGGCAAGTGCACCGCACCAACTAGGTCGTCAATGCGCGCGAGTGGAACAAGTTCTTTCACATCTGCAGGAGTGATGATGTTCACTGGCAAACCAAACACGCGTGCCATTGACGCACCGCGCTTCAATTCTTCAAAGCGTTCTTCATTGGTTGCAATGGCAACCGAACCTCGCTGTTGAAAACCAGTTGCTTGACCAGTTTCTTCTTCAAGAGTTGCAAAAAGGTTTGTGGTGTACTGCGCAAGACGCGTGAGGTTTTGAGTTGCGCGCAACTGACCAACAAGACCTGCTGCGTGCCAGGTGGTTCCTGACGTGAGCTGCTTGCGCTCGAGAAGCAAGACGTCGGTTTCTCCCCGCTTGGCGAGATGGTAAGCAATGCTGCAACCGACAATTCCGCCGCCGACGATGACCACCTTGGCGTTACTTGGCAGATTTGACACGGAAACTCCTCGGGCGGACTGGCACAAATTGGCATCGAATAATTGCTTGTCTAGTATGTCACGGCGAGATATATCACGCACTGGCCGGCCCAGACTCGGGCCTGATCTGACGAAATCGGGGACATATATATGAGTGAGCGCGCACGGATTGTCATTATCGGCGGCGGCATTGCAGGTGTGAGCGCCTTGTATCACCTTGCAAAGATGGGCTGCACCGATGTGTTGCTGCTCGAGCGTGACGAGTTGACCGAAGGCTCCACCTGGCACGCGGCCGGCAACGTTCCGACCTACTCGGGTAGCTGGAGCATCATGAAGGTGCAAAAGTACACCGCCGAGTTGTACACCGAACTCGCCAAAGATCCTGACTTCCCCATCAACTATCACGTCACGGGTTCGGTACGTCTCGCACACAGCGAAGAGCGCATGGCCGAGTTCAAGCACGTGAAGTCAATGGCGCGCGCAAACGGAATGGAGTATGACGTCCTCACTCCTTCTGAATTGCAAAAGATTTATCCATTCGTAGAAACACATGATCTTGTCGGCGCATTGTGGGACCCACTAGACGGCGACATCGACCCATCACAAGTAACGCAAGCACTTGCTCGCGCTGCTCGGGCAATGGGCGCACAAATTCGTCGTCACGAGCGCGTAACCGGTCTTGAGCAAAAGCCAAACCACGAATGGATTGTTACCACGGACAAAGCAACCATCGAATGCGAAATGGTGCTGAACGCCGCTGGTTACCGAGCGGGTGAAGTGATGGCGCTCATTGGTCGACACTTGCCAATCATGACGATGGCTCACCAGTACTTAGTGACGGAAGAAATTCCAGAACTTGCTGCACTTGCCAATCCACTTCCGTTGTTGCGCGACCCAGACACGTCGTACTACTTGCGACAGGAGCGTCACAGTTACATCCTCGGACCGTACGAGTGGCAGTCCACTGCAATGTGGCTCGATGGAATTCCAGACGACTTCGCAGGAAAGTTGTGGCCAGCAGAACTCGAGCGTTTGGAACCGCAAATTCTTGATGCCGGTGAGCGCGTGCCATTGATTGCAGAAGCAGGTATCGCTCGCGTGGTGAACGGACCCATTCCGTACGCACCAGACGGCAACCCATACCTCGGACCAGAACGTGGACTCCGCAACTTCTTCCATTGCAACACGTTCAGCTTTGGTATCGCACAAGGTGGTGGTGCAGGTAAAGCAATTGCAGAGTGGATGTTGAATGGTCGTCCAGAGTTCGATATTTGGGGAATCGATCGACGTCGTTTCAAGGAGTACGCAACCACGCAGTACACCATTGATCGCGCGCTTGAGGTGTACCAAAACGAATACGCAATGGGCTTCCCATTTGAAGAGCGTCCTGCTGGCCGACCTTCATACCTGTCGCCGTTGTACGACAAATTGAAGGCAAAAGGTGCAGCATTTGGTGCTCGCGGTGGTTGGGAACGTCCAACCTATTTCGACCCGAAAGGCGAAGTTACCGACCACACCTTGTCGTTCTTCCGCAAAAACGGTTGGCGCACAGTTGTTGCCGAAGAATGTCATGCAGCACGAAACACCGTTGCATTGCTCGACCTTCCAGGTTTCACCAAGATTGAGGTTGCAGGGCCAGGCGCATTTGCGTTCCTCGACAATCTCATTTGCACCAAGTTGCCAAAAGTTGGTCGCTTGAGCCTCAGTTATGCACTCTTGCCAGATGGCAAGTTGCTGAGCGAACTTACGGTTGCTCGTTTGGCCGAAGACAAGTTCTACCTCGTTGGTGCAGCAAGCTCCGAGTGGCACGACCTTGATGTTTTGGAGATGGCAATGCCAACAGATGGCAGCGTCACCATTAAGAACGTAACGAAAGATTACGGTTCGCTCATCTTGGTAGGACCACAGGCTCGTGAAGTGCTCTCGAAGGTGACCACTACCTCACTTGAAAATGCTGACTTCCCATGGTTGTCACACAAGTTGATTGAAACCTCAGTTGGCACGGTGCTTGCACTGCGCGTCAACTACGTGGGTGAACTTGGCTGGGAGTTGCACGCAGCAAACAACCAGATGGTTGCGTTGTATGACCAAATTTGGGCAGCGGGCGAAAAGCATGGCATTCGCGACATGGGTATCTACGCAGTAGACAGCCTTCGTCTCGACAAGTGCTACCGCGGATGGAAGGGCGACCTTGAGATTGGATTCTCCCCATTCGATGCATCGCTTGACCGTTTTGTTGACATGAACAAAGAGTTCGTGGGCAAGGCGGCACTCGTTGAAGAAAAGAAGAAGGGTTCGCCATACCGCTTCGTGCCAATGACGCTCGACGTTGATGGCGATGCAGACGTTCCGTTCTGCGCAGGAATCTTCAATGGCGACAAGCGCATCGGTATCGCAACGTCAGGTGGCTGGAGCTTCACGTTGAACAAGAGCATTGCTCTTGGCTATGTGTTCCCAGAATTTGAAGCAGCAGGAACAAAGTTGGAAGTTGAAATCTTTGGCAAGCGCGTTGCTGTCACCGTAGGTGCAGAACCGTTGTTTGACCCGAAGAACGATCGACTTCGTTCGTAGTTAATTACTCACTTACAAAGCCGGCCCATACCTTCATGTAGTTCACGAAGGGCTCAGAAAGCCCTTCGGAACGCAACACCTCGGCTGCCACAGGCAGTGATCGTGGTGTGAAGTTGGGGTCGGCTTTTGTTTTGTTTGGGAAGTCGTGATGCAAGATTGCACCTCTGCCTAATGCAGCAATATCTGCACCTAAATCGATCACCTTCTGCGCATCTTGAGGTGTTGCGATTTTTCCCGCGACAGCAAGCTTTACTGCCCCGCGCGGAATAGACGTAAACAACTCAAGCAACTGCTTGCCCGCATGCTCAGGCTCATGTGCTTCCTTGAACACGTCCCACAACGACATGTCAATGAGATCAATCTTGTTGCTCGCCACAAGCCACGAAAACACTTCGCGGATTTCATCCACTTTCATTCCGAATCGCTCGGGAGACAAACGCACAGCAAGTTGCAAATCAGGTCGACAATGCTCGCGCACGCCATCAACGATGCGCATCAAAACGCGAGCGCGGTTTTCTAACGATCCGCCAAACTCGTCGGTGCGCTTGTTGATTTCGGGCGAAAGGAACTGGCAGAGGATGTAACCGTGTGCACCATGTAGTTCGACGCCATCAAAGCCTGCTTTGTCGCAACGGACTGCTGCTGCAACAAAATCTGCAATGAGTTGCTCTACTTCTGCGTGGGTCAAGGCGCGCGCACCCGTTTCGGCATCGTCCGAAGGGCACACTGGCGCTTCGCCAATGAGGTCTTTCGGTGAACGATTTCCGGCATGGTGCAACTGCACATACGACACCTTTCCGGCTGCGCGAATGGTGTCGGCGATTTGTGTCAGGCCCGAAAGGTGATGATCGCCAAAACAACCCAATTGCCCTGGGAACCCCTGGCCCACCCGTTGCACGTGTGAAGCACACGTCATCACCAGCCCAAACCCACCAGTTGCACGCATTTCAAGCCAATGATGCTCGCCATCTGACAGCGTGCCGTCCGCGTTGCTCTGGTGGTTAGTGAGCGGAGACAACATGAATCGGTTGGGAAGGGCTGGACCACGAGAAAGTGGGACTGAATCAAAAAGGGAGGCCATGGCGATCAGGCTATCCCTGATGGTTCAAAAGTGCCCTGAAAATGGGCACTATCCACTACCCGAGGCCACCGTTGCTATACATTTTTGATTATGAAAAAACGTGACCTCATCCAAGCAGTAGCACTTCATACCGGCGTAGACAAGAAGACGGCAACGTCAACTGTCGAAGGAACCATCGATGTCATCTTGGCAACAGTTGCCAAGGGCGAAATCGTAAACATTTCAGGCTTTGCAAAGTTTGCAAAGATCAAGCGTCCAGCACGCCAAGGTCGTAACCCGGCCACTGGTGAGACGATTCAGATCAAAGCAAAGACCGTTGCAAAGATCACCGCGTTGAAGGGTTTCAAGGACATTGCTCTTGGCGCCGCTCCTGCACCAAAACTCAACACCAAGCCAATCGCGCCAGTTGCAAAGCCAGCGCCAAAAAAGGCTGCAGCACCAAAGAAGCCAGCACCGAAAAAGGCTGCTCCTAAGAAAGTTGCAAAAAAGAAGAAGAAGTAATTCACTTCTTTACAAGAAGTTGAAAGACCCGCCCGCAAGGGCGGGTCTTTTGCATTTACAGGGACAAAATATCTTCTACCAATTGCACAGATCTGTTTGATATCGCATCATCAGGAAAGTACCGAGACACAATTTTTTTCACGTTTTCAATGCGATCAATGTTTAAGTGCTTCAGCAAAAAACGAATATCGTCCGCATCACGAAGGGCGCGTGCCGCGCGAACCTTCATAGCTAACAGATGCTCGGGTGGTGTCACCATTACACGCAGAAATGGATGATCAAACACTGGTGTACCACGGCCTGCAACTCCCGAAACGTAGTTCGATGCTTGATTGTTCAGCCATGTTTTTGGAAGTTTTAATTCTTCTGCAACTTCTTGCGCAGCCATAATCACGTGAGTGTCGGGTGCAAATACAGCATCTACATCGCGTGTTGCCTCGCGTGCATTAAAAGCCAACACCATTGCTGCTCCACCAAAGACATGTAGTTCGCCAACGATTCCGCGTCGCTTTAACTTCGCAGCAAGTGCTTGAAATGCTTTCTCTAACACCTCGCGATTCAGTAGTCGGTCGGTCACTTTGACTCCAGATCACGGCGATCTATCATCACACCTCGTCTACGGAAAGACGCCGGTGTATGTACCAAGGCTCGTACTCGCGCAGACGGCATGGCACTAATCCACCATGCACCATCCAAGAACCTTGTTTTGCTTTGTACCCACCGTGGTGGTGGAATGTCGTGCTTCACTGCCAAGTATTCGCCAACGGCAGCAAGCAACACATCAAATCGGGTGTCCCCTGTTAATTGCGGTTCGGCCGTAATCAACAACTGCAATGAATGACCGTCTTCCTCAGCACCTCTCAGGAATTCAAAAACAAGACGCATCCGCTTTGTGATGTCTCTTTTTGGCACCTTTTTGATGTCGAGTGCGAGATCCGATAGTCGATACAACGATCGGTTCGAATCAATTTCAATGAGTAGACGATGTCCCGTTGCGCTCACCATCCGTTGAAGCACGGGGATGGTTGGTTCTCTCTCACCTGCCTCATACGCGGCAATCGCAGATTGGCTGGTGTCCGCAAGTTCGGCCAATTGGGCCTGGGTCAGCCCAGCCCGCATTCGTGCTGCCTTTACAAGCGCTCCTGATTTGCTTGATTCCATATATCGGATTGTAGATACTATTTTTGATCATTCCTTTACTTCGTTGCCCCAAAATCAAAGGGCCTACAGTGCATGTGTGCAGCCACAACACATTTGTCTCGAAATTGATCGCTCAGATATTCGCAAGTTCCGCATGGCGACAAGCAATTCCGCTGCCCTTCAACCCGGTGAGGTTCGTTTGACCATTGATCGGTTTGCGCTTACTTCAAACAACATCAGCTATGCCCTCAGTGGCGACTTCCTCGATTATTGGGGGTTCTTTCCCGCAGCGGAAGGCTGGGGCAGATTGCCAGCAATGGGTTATGGAATCGTGAGTGAATCGGCAAACCCAGATATTGCCATTGGCGGTCGATACTTCGGATTCTTTCCTGTTGGCAACGAACACATCGTGCTCGCTCAATCTTCAAGTAGCGGATTCATTGACGTTGCTGCGCATCGCGAAAAACACGCAATGGCCTACCGCACATTTGACAGAGTTCCAGACAACGAAGGCAGCAACGACAACGCAATGCTGATCTTTCGGGGGTTGTTTCTCACGTCGTTTCTTGCCGAAGACTTTCTTCACGAACAAGACTTTTTGGGCGCAACCCAAGTGCTAGTAACAAGTGCATCAAGCAAAACATCTATCGCCCTTGCGCACTGTTTGCGGGCACATTCAATAATGAATGTTGTTGGTCTCACATCCGATCTAAACGTCGATTTTGTGCGCAGCGTTGGTGAATACCACGAAGTGGTGACATACAGCGATGTGGCATCACTCGATGCTGCGATACCCAGTGTCGTGGTTGACATGGCGGGCAACCCCGAAATCATCGCTGCCGTGCACACCCATTTCGGCGTTGCATTGAAGTACTCCTGCAGTATTGGGGCAACACATTGGGAACAGACACGCCACCGCGTTGATATCCCCGGACCAAAACCCGAGTTCTTTTTTGCTCCTTCGCAACTGGCAAAGCGTGGCAAAGAATGGGGTCGTGCAGAACTGAATAGTCGCATCGACGTGGCCTTAAACACCTTCATTGAGGGCTCGAAGCAGTGGCTGAACATTGATCATCAGCGTGGACCAGATGCGGTCAGCGACACCTACTCACATTTAGTTGCGGGAAAAATGTCGCCCGAAATCGGCAACATCCTGTCGTTCTCTTAAGTTAAGCACCGACTACAGAAAACCCAAGTGCTCGCGCAGCAATTGCTTGGCGAATATCAAATGTGACAAAGCGAATTGAGGGAATGCGCAACCGCTGAGCACAAGCCAAATGAAGCGCGTCCAGTGAACGAACATTAAGCGCAGCACCAATTTCTGCAGCTGCCAACCATGTTGTTGCATCTGGCAGAACTAGCGCCATTTTGTCCATGTCTTCTTGAGCAACTTGGTTTGCTCTTCCAAGATCACTCCCCTTCAGCAACTTTGATAACGAACGACGAACTTCGACAACCGTGAGCCAACTTGTTGCGAGAACTTCATCTGCGTCTACAAGCGACGTGGCGTACTCGGAATCTGGTTCTTTCACATATCGCTTTAACAGAGCGCTTGAATCGACATACGTTGTCATTCGCCACGATCCTCGGTAATCACATCCATTGATCTGCGCTGTGATAGCAGGTGCAAGGGAGCATTCAATTTCCCAGTTCGTGTTGGTGGTGTTATCCAACCCTCTTCAACGCCCAGCGACATTTGATCTCCGCCCGGTATTGCCACAATCAACGCCTTTGGAACGCCGCGATCAGTGACCACAACCAATTCGCCATTCGCGGCCCTGTCCAGGTATTCAGAAAGGTTTTGTTTGAGTTCTCGCACGCCAATATTCATGTGTCCACATTACCACCTAATGTGGACACAATTACTCGAAAAAGGATTAATACGGCAGGGTGTAGGTGTTCTCGAATTCGTCTTGCACCACAGTGGCCAACGTCGCACTGGTATCAATCACCAGCTCGCTGTCCAACACCCGTGTGCGATACGACCAGCCCTCTGGAAGGGCAAGGCGCTCGCCAAGGTTTGCCAACGATTCTTCGGTCATGCCTGGGTCAACACCTACGCAACGCGCTTGCATGACGAAAGCTCGACCTTCCGGGTCAACCAATTCATAAACAGTCTTTCCTGCATCAAAGAAGAACACAGCGCCGCGGTTGACATTGCGCACTACGTATGCGCCTGCAGCAAAGTCAACACCTAACGGAATCGTGGCGATGCGACGCATCTGAATGCCATTGAAATCCTTAAACACTGGCTCCACTACTGCAACTTTTGAGCCCAATCCATCAAGCAGCCAATAACGAGGGCCGTTCAGTTTCACAATCACCGCACCCATGTCTTTAGCGATCGCATCAGCATCTAGCGCATCCCACAGCGCTTGCGGGCAATCATTCAACATCTGCGTTCCAAACACCTCGGCCTCTAGCCCGGTATCGCGCAAGAACATGGCAAGTACCTCTCCGTACCGAACCCCACGCATGCCATCAATGAGTCGCTGTGGGGTTGGTTCTGCCATGGCAAAACTTTAGTGTGCGTCATTCGTGTCGAACGGCGTAAAACCACGCCGTTTGACCAACGAACAGATTTTTGGATTTAGAGGCTTGCCAAGTCCACGGTTGGTGGAACAATGACCAGGTCAATCACATGAATGACGCCGTTGCTGGCTTCAATATCTGCTGAAATAACCAATGCATCATTTACTTGCACGCCGTAATCGGTTGTGAGTGTGATTGCTGAACCTTCTACTGAAGGCACATCGCCTGCCATGATGTCAGTTGACATCACTTTTCCGGACACTACGTGGTAGGTCAAGATTGAGGTGAGTACACCTACATTTTCTGGCAAGAGCAACTTCTCGAGAAGTCCTTCTGGCAGTGCCGCGAATGCATCATCTGTTGGTGCAAACACGGTAAATGGGCCTTCGCCTTGCAATGTTTCTACCAAGCTGGCTGCAGTCAATGCTGCAACAAGCGTGCTGAAGCCTTCTGTTTCGCTTGCAATTGTCACAATGTCGCCAGCCATAACTTCTTCCATCACGGTGGTGTCTACTGCTTCTTCTTCACTTGTGCTTCCATCGCTTCCGCATGCTGTAAGCAATACGAGCGCGGCAATGACGCCTCCAAGAACTTTCTTCATTGGGGGGATTTCCTTTCAATTGAGATGCGGGACTTTCCCGCACGCAAATCTTCTCATGAATAAAGGCGATTGTCGCGTCAGGGACCATGTTCCACGACCATGTAGGCATAGGGTTCAGTTATGGACATTGCCGGAAAACTCGTAGTTGCTGCACTAACACACAATGAAACCCGATTTGGGCGACTGATGCAAAACGAGGTGAGAAACCAGAGGTTGTTGCCCGACCAAATGCCGAAAATGTTCACCACCACGTTGGGCAAGATCTTGCTTGTCGGCCATGGCAAGGGTAAATCAGATTTAATGCTGAAACTGGTGCAGCACCTTGAGCGGCTTCACCCTGAAACTGCAGCAAAAGTAGTTGCGGCGTTGGATGTAAACATGCCTGCTATGACCGAACCACAGATTTTGGCTGTGGCCCGCGAGTGGTTCGACGACCACAAAAACGGCTAAGCGCTGAGTGCCACAATTGACCATGAGTCGAAACGTTGTAGGTGTTGTCGGAACCGTCATTATCGCCATCTACGCAATTGGATCAAGTCGTTGGGTGGCTACTGATGCGCAGTGGTATCAATCACTTGCAAAACCAGCCTGGCAGCCCCCAAGCAGTGTGTTCGGCATCATCTGGCCATATAACTTCATCATGCTGATTACCGCTACTTGGCTCGTTGCCGGTCGATTGTCTACTGCATACCAACTGATCTGGTTGATATCGCTCACTCTTAGCGTGACAGCCGCACTTACCTGGGCATGGTTGTTCTATGGTCCGCACTTGCTTCTTGCATCTGGTTTCGCACTGGTGATTGCAACCGTGCTGACTATCCCGCTTCTCGTTATCGCGTTTCGCGTATCACCGGTTCTCGGCTTCGCTTTTCTGCCCTATCAACTTTGGTTGGCAGTTGCCACTTCACTTGCCTTTGGCTACGCCGCGAAATAGCTTTCTCGATTGGCGCCTCTAGCGCTATGCGATGACTACTCAGCGTCAATGACAAATGCGTCAAGGCTTGCAGGCTTACCAGCTAGCAAAATCAACTCACCCGGTTGCAAGATTGTCGCCTGATCAGCGTGTTGAAATTCGCCGCCTGGCGGCTTGATGCTAACGATCGTTACTCCATACTTTTTGCGGATTGCTAGTTCGCCTAGTGGACGGCCAAGGCAACTCTTTGGAGCTTCCATTTCGACAAGTGCGAAGTCGTCTTCCACATGGAAGTAATCAGTCACACGACGTGCGATACTGCGTGCAGTGCGGTATCCCATGTCGTGCTCGGGTTGAATCACACGAGTAACACCAACTCGCTCCAAAATTTTTGCGTGATCAAGAGAGACCGCCTTTGCCCACACCATCGGCACTTTTAACTCGTCAATAAGTACGAGTGCCGAAAGCACAGATGCTTCAATATTTGATGCAATCGCAACGACTGCGCGGGTGAACTGTTCGGCACCAATCTGACGTAGTGCACGTGATGACGTGCCGTCGCATTGCACAACGTTGGGAATGTCCCCCGACACGCGTTGAACAATCTCTTCGTCAAAATCGACAGCGAGCACCTCGATGTTTTGTTCAACAAGCCCGCGAGCCAGCGCCTCGCCGAATCGGCCGAGACCAATAATGAGCACGCCACCTCGATTAGCGGCATCAGCTTCGGCCTTATTTACTTGTGAATTCGCGGGGTTCGAAATCGTCATGGTGTCAGATTGTCCGTTCTTTAATCACGAGGATATTCAGCATATGGCAGGCTCTGCGTTCAACCGATGAGCGGGCGCTCACTCGGAAACCTAAACATGTTGGGACGTGTTCGAAGAACAATCGCCGCAACCAACACGACGGGGCCGAGCCGACCAATGAACATGAGAAAGACCAGAACGATCTGTGTCGCTGATCCTTCTGTGCCGGTCACTCCCGTAGAGAGCCCCACTGTCGACAATGCAGAAACTGCTTCGAATGCGGCGGCAGTAAGTCCCGTTCCGCCCAGTGTCATGAGCGCGAGCGTCGCCGCAGCAAGCACCCCGACCCCAACGAGTGCAACCGTTAGTGCCTGGCGTTGTGAATCTTCAGAGATGCGACGCCCAAACATGTTGACATCGCGATCACCACGAATTTCTGCCCAAATCACAAAGGCCAGCAATGCAAACGTGGTCACTTTAATTCCACCAGCAGTCGATGCGCTTCCGCCACCGATAAACATCAGGATTGTTGATACGAGAAGCGACTCTTCGTTTAGCGAAGCTGTGTCAACAGAGTTGAATCCTGCGGTTCGGGTTTGCACCGAGTGGAAGAACGCGGAATGCAAACGCGCGGTCTCGGGAAGGGCCCCAAGTGTGCGCGGATTTGACCACTCAAAGGCCAGAAACATCATTGTGCCAAGCACGAGCAGCACAGCAGTTGCGCTGATCATCAACTTAGAGTGCATCGGCCACATTCTCCATTTGAATTTATGTATTGCGAAAGTTCTGAGAACCGGAAAACCAATTCCACCAAAAATAATGGCAACACACATCGCAAGACTTAAAAACCAGTCATTCGCAAAACCGATGAAACTATCGGTATACAAAGCGAAGCCGGCGTTGTTCCATGCCGAGATGCTATGAAATACACCGTGCACTGCTGCTGTGCGAAACCCATAATCGTGCGCAAAGAAGAAGCGCGCCGTAAGTAGCACTGCAAAAATTGCTTCAAAGGCCAATGTGATGAGCACGATATTGCGAACAAGTTTGGACACGCTGCTGTAACTATCAGTGCGGAGATCCGCAGCGAGGATGCGCATATGTGACAAACCAATTCGGTCAGCGACAAGAAGTATTCCGATGCTGACGACGGTCACGATGCCAAGACCACCGATTTGAACAAGAAACAAAATGATGCCTTTGCCTAACCCTGTCCAATGCGTAGCAGTGTCCACGACGGTGAGACCGGTAACGCAGACGGCACTCGTTGCAGTGAACAGCGCATCCAAAAAAGTGGTCTTTCGACCAGAATCTGTGGCCTGGGGAAGCAGTAAAAGCGAGGTTCCAATGCCAATCATCGCCGCAAAGGAAATAGGCAACAGTCGGAACGGGTTCGATAGCAACGATCTCCTCAGTTGCGAGGAAAAATTCATGTACTCAATCTACTGAAACCAAGGCTCTGTCTATTGCCGCGAATTCCGCTAATCCCACAGTTAGTGGTATCACAACGACCAAATCCCTTGATGTGGACACGACTTTTCGTCATTGCCTCACTTGTAGCACTCAGTACATGCAGCGATTCCGATGCAGGTGGTTCGCAGCAAACTGACGACGGTTTTATCTTCACGGCGCCCGCCGACACCGACACTCTTTCTGAGGATCTACCCGAAAGCGAAGTGGATGCAATCATTGCACTCGGCGCAACCGGCGCAGAACGCCCACCTACAGACGAGCACCAACATGGTGGCTCTCACTCGGGGCATGCAGTCGGCGATGTCGACCAAGAGGTCCTTGACACCGAGATCGAAACTGCTCGTTTGGTGATTGCCGATCTTGACACGATCGAAAAAGTTGCGGCGCGCGGATACGTGCTCGCCACCGCGCCTTCTCCAGGAATTGGTACCCATTGGGTGCGATGGTCACAGATTCTCGAGCCCTTCACACCGGGCAACCCATCGATGGTGTTATTTGATCACAGCAAGTCTCCCCCAGTGCTTGTTGGTTATTCCTATGCTGTTCAATCCGCATCAGAACCAGAGGGCTTTACGGGCAAAGCAGACATGTGGCATCGCCATGCAGGGTTATGTGTTGCATTATCCGGGTGGGTAATTCGCGAGAGATCTGCTGGGCCAGATGAATGCGACGGTTCGTTTATTGCTGGTGGAGACTTTTGGATGCTTCACGCGTGGATTGTTCCGGGCTGGGACAACCGCGATGGCATGTTTGCCCCAGCGAACCCGAAGTTGTGTCCGAAAGACACCGGGCCCGACTTCCTGCGTTGTGACAGTCAAACCCAACTCTGACCACGAGTCCTAGTGCCCCCGGCATGAATCGAACATGCGACCTGCGGTTTAGGAAACCGTCGCTCTATCCACTGAGCTACGGGGGCGGGGACGGTGCGAAATGTGGTGCGAAATTAACCAACACAGTTTGCGCCGTCGTTCGTAAGGCTACTGAGAGGTGCACGGCGCAGAAAGTATTGCAAAATTCATCAATGGATTGTGTGATACTCAAAGTTTGACGCCCTGAATCGTTTCAGGGCGTGGCTCTTCCCTACCTATATATAGAGGTGTTGGGATTTAGGCAGCTTTTTGTTTATGGAAACCCTCATCAATCAATTTGGCATTGATGATGCCATCGCCAAGATTGTGAGCGAACGACTCATCGCATTAGTCATTGTTCTTGCGGCGTTCCCCGACGTTGTCACTCCTGAGCCCATCGATGTTCAAGCACACATCACACTCGAGATGAACATGCTCGCGGCATACGTTCAGAAATAGCCATCACCCCATCAATATTGGTGTGTGGAATTTCGCACCAGCCTCACGGGAGCGGGGATGGTGAGAAAAGTCGAGCGTCAGTCGGAAATTCTCTGCACACGAAAACCAACGGCAGGTCCCGAAACAAATTTCGGTGCGCCTATCGCACCTTCCAGGAAACGCCACGGATCAGGCAGTGCCTCATTGTCTTCAAGTTGCAGGAACTGACTGAAAAGACCCGCGTCACCCATCACTTCATCACAAGAAATACCAAAAGTATTTATCTGGTATCTGCCTGTTGAGAATTGTTGACCAGACACAACTTCGGTCTTGGTGACTTCGAATATTCCACATGGCGGAGTTTGCGGGCCAGCACCTCCAACCAGGTTCGCTGTGCTCGATGACGGCAGCACCAAACCGACCTCTGTTGTTGAAGAGCTGCCACCGCTGCATGAACTCAATGCGAGTGCAACGATTACTAGCCCACAAAAACCGATGACGATCTGTGTATTGGGACGACATCTCTTCCGATAACTCATAGATTCAACATTACAAATGAACGTAATGACAGGGTAAGAAGCGGTGATGAAACGAAGAAGATCATCCTAGATCGACGATTTCGAGTTCTTTGCCCGGCACACCACAGCAGGAGCGACATGAGGCGTTCCACTAAAACGGCAGTTCGCGTTCCAAACGTTTACTAAAACCCCAGCCATTACCCCGTCGATACTGGGGTTTGGAATTACGCACCAGCCTCACGGGGGCCTCGCCGTACAAGGTTACTCAGCACTTTTGAATGGCAGTCAGTCAACTTCCACATTCACGGTTTGACGCAAAGCGTCTCCGTCAATGTCGACACTAAGCCATAAAGGGCGATCCTCGTGCGCAGCCTCTACGTTGGTTGTTGCGAAAATGAGAGACCCTGCGTCTGCCACATCATTGAGAAACTCTGCGTGAAGTGAGTAGCTGAATGCCACTGCAAACATTGCCTGCACCGGACTTGTGAGTTGCACTCCAACCACAATGGTGTCATCTTGGCGAATTGCGTGGGTGCTGACATCGCCAATTCCCTCCACTGCATGCACTCGAGCAAGGTCGGCTATCTCTGGTGACTGCGACGTGTCAATGGTGACCGTAGGTAGCCATACATTCTCTTCGCTTAAGGTGCGACCAACTTCTTGGGCAACGAATACAGGCACGCTCATATGTTTACGACTTAAATTGGGAACGCCACGAGGAAAAACTTCGTACCGACCCTGCATGCGGTTTCCGTAACCATGGATACGGGTGCACTTCGGCCAAATTTGCAAACTTGTTAAACGAAGGAACTGGTGCATACCCTGAAATATCTAGTGAAGCCAACGCTGCATTGGCAGCGGACTGCCCACCTGCTATTGAGCTGACACCAATTTCTCCCGAGAACATACCAGTGAAGTGTTTTTCAATGAGTTCACGTACATCCAGCGACAAGTCAATTACTGGCATATTCATCAACGTTTTGTCAGCTTTCATACCGACTTATTGCATCGGTGATTTCTGCCGCACAAAGCGAGCTCGCACTTGGGAAGATCGTCACATCTTCTGTTTCGATTGCGGCACTTACGCCCTGCACCATTAGCGCGAATGCGTCATCTGGAGCAAAGTGTTCCACTGATTCACCAATGATGAGTGTTGCTGGTTGCTTCCACAACGTGAATGCTTCGCCATCACCGGTGCGCATAGTTCCTGTAGTTCCCACTACTTCAATGTGTTGTTGCGGCGGAAGATCAAACGACGACAACAGATGCGCAGTGACGCTGTTATTCAAGCGCAGTTGAGCGCGTGTCGTGAGGTCTACCCCGGTTGAACTCATCGTCCGCTCAACTGATTCGACCAAGAATTCAACATGCTCATTGAGCAACGTGAGCCATAAATGAGCTTGATAGACACCCACATCGAGCAGTGCACCACCACCGAGCGCAGGATCAAGTCGGTAATTATCGGTCAGGTCGCCTTGAAACGTAAAGGCAGATGAAATCTCACTCACTTCACCGAGTCCACCACTTTTCACAATCTGTGCCATGCGTTGCATGCGCGGCTGCCAGCGTGTCCACACCGCTTCAACCAACAAACGATTATTGAGTTTTGCTGCATCCATCATGATGCCAACTTCGTCGGCATTCATTGCCAAAGGCTTTTCGCACAACACGTGCTTTCCGGCGTTTAAGGCTGCAAGTACCCACTCTTTGTGTTGTGCGTTAGTCAGGCTGATGTACACCGCATCAACTAGCGGGTCATTGATTAAGTCAATATATGAATGATGGACAACTTTTGGTTCAAGTGCTGTTGAGCGACTGTTATCGCGGCTTGCAACCGCATACAGCGAGGCATTCGGTGTTGCATGAACCGCAGGAGCCATTGCCCTACTGGCTACATACCCTGCGCCAATGAAGCCCCAGCGAACACTCACTGGCGTGAGATATTTGGTGAAACTGGGATGGCGTTGTTTGCCGCAGAACGCTCTGCTGCTTCCATAATCGCTACTACATTGCGCGACTGCAATGCTTGCACGCTCATCGGAATTTGATTGTTGAGGAAGTTAACAAGAGACGCGTGAAACGCAAACGGCTTCACTTCATCAAGGTCAACAGCAGAGACGCTTCCTTCACTCGAGTGCACCGTAAGCATCGCTGGACGATCTGCAACTGCGGGTTCGGCCGCCGGGTCCCAATCTCCAACAATTGCGCCCTTGGTGCCCAGCACATAAAACTTTGGTTTGCGCGCAGCCGCCAAATCGGAATTAATGAACGTTGCCTGCGTTCCAGAATTAAACGTGATGGTGACTTGTGCATGGTCTGCATTGGTTGCATGCATCCATACACGTTTGTGGTTTTGCCCGCTGACGTTAGCAACCGTGTCGGGAATGATCGAAAGAATCTGATCAATAAAGTGACTGCCCCAGTCGAAAATTGCGCCGCCCGAAACCTCGGCATTAGAATGCCAAAAGGTACATGGCTCGCTGTATCCGCCAACAAAGCAGTCGTATTGAAACACATCGCCAATTACGCCCTCACAAATGAGGCGCGACATGGTGACAAAGTCAGCGTCGTAACGACGGTTCTGATACACCACAAGAAGCAAGTTCTTTTCAGTAGCGAGTGCCATAAGTTCGTCACACTGTTCGGCAGTAAGCGCCATTGGCTTTTCCAACACCACATGAATGTTGCGTTGCAAAGCTTCCTTCGCCCATGCGTAATGACTATTTGGTGGCGTTGAAATAACAACTAGATCAATGATTCCTGAATCGAGAATGTCTGTTGCATCTGAAAATGATGCGACGTTTGGCGCCAGCTCTTTCGCGGCCGCAATGCGCTCGGGATTGGTGTCGCACACAGCGGTCAGATCGAGCCCTGCCGTGTTCTGAACTGCCCGGTTGTGTTCATGACCAATCGCCCCATATGCCAACAGTCCGATACGAATATTGGACACGGCGCGTTCAGGTGGCATAGCGAATCATCCTACGCTTGCCCAAATTTGTCGGGAATGCCTACTGCTGCTGACAAGAACGCATCAAAATGCTGAGTGAAACAAAGATTGTGATCTTCAGGTTACTAATCCCGACTAAATCAGTCATAATTGTCAACTATGAACACAACAGACCCGCAAACCCAACAAATTGGGGTATTTCGTCAGAATCTGCCCTCGATCCAATCCTCAGTAATTGCCGCCGGAATCGTCGGTTCGGCACTTCTTCTGTGGCTCACCGCAGCCTCTCAAGGAACTGCGAAATCGGTTCTTTTCCTCCTCGGTCTTGCATTGGGTGTGACACTATTCCACTCCCGTTTTGGGTTCACCTCTGCGTGGCGTCAACTTGTCTCCGTAGGCCAAGGTCGCGCACTGCAGGCCATGGGAGCAATGTTCACCGTTTTTGCAATGTTGATTACTTTTTCATTGAAGTAACTACTCGTTTGAGTTTGCAGCCTCTGCTTCGGCAATCTGCTTGCGGACATCGTCCATATCTACTTTGCGGATTGCATCAATCAATTGGTCAAGCGATGCAGCAGGCATCGCACCAGGCTGGCTGAACAGCATCACGCCATCACGGAAAACCATGATCGTTGGAATTGACTGGATACCCATGCCGCCTGCAAGTTCCTGATTGTTTTCGGTATCAACTTTGGCAAAACGAATGTCTGTATTGGCTTCTGCAGCCTTTTCGAAAATTGGTCCAAACATTTTGCATGGGCCACACCACTCTGCCCAGAAATCGACCAGGGTGATTCCATCAGCCATAACTGTTTCTGCAAAGGTTTCAAGTGT
>JAURJB010000013.1 GCA_030832455.1 Acidimicrobiales bacterium | reverse complement strand
TGGACGCGAAATGAACATGCCATTGCCGCATGGCGATGGTCAGTTTGCCGCAATCACCCCGCGCATCGAACTTGATAACGCACTTGTGCAGCAAGCAAAAGCTGCGGGAATCAGTGTGCTTGAGGGCAACGCGTTTACTGCAATTGATAACTCGCATCGCGATTTCGTGAGCATTGACGTTGACAACATCGGAGTCATTCGCGCCACATTTGTGATTGCTGCAGACGGCATGTGGTCGCCCGTGCGAAAAGCACTTGGGCTTTCGCAACCCGGATACCTTGGCGAGTGGCACGCGTTTCGCCAATACGCAAGCAACGTAACCGGCCCAGCAAAAGATCGTTTATATGTATGGTTCGACAAAGACTTGTTGCCGGGTTACGCATGGTCGTTCCCGTTAACAGGCGGACGAGCAAATGTTGGCTTTGGCATTTTGCGTGGCGGAAAATACTCGGTGCAAGAAATGAAAGACCTGTGGCCCAACTTGTTGCAACGCCCACACATTCGTGAAGCACTTGGCACAACCGCAGTAATGGAAGATCGCCACACTGCATGGCCGATCCCCGCGCGTGTGACCACGGCAACGCTGAGCAGCGGCCGCGTGTTGTTCGTAGGCGACGCAGCATGCGTGACCGACACACTGACCGGCGAAGGCATTGGGCAGGCATTGTTGTCGGGTCAACTTGCCGGCCAAGCCATTATCAAGACCGGAAACCGTGAGGCATCAATCGCTCGACGCCACTACGAAAAGCTCGTGAAGCACCATTTGTTTGCCGACCACCGCATGAGCGCAACGCTTGGCAAGATTCTGCAGAGCAGCATCGGCGCTCGTGGTGCACTTCGCCTTGCCAGCCTTACCCCATGGACACGGCGCAACTTTGTGCGCTGGATGTTTGAAGACGAACCACGCGCGGCGGCATTTACACCTAGCCGGTGGCACAAGGGTTTCTTGAAGCGTGACGGCGCCTTCAAGAACTACGGTTAACGCCATGCGTACACGCTTAACCGAGATGCTCGACATTGAATTTCCCATCATGCTTGCGGGAATGGGTGGCGTGTCGTATCACCGCTTAGTTGCTGCAGTTTCCGAAGCAGGCGGGCTTGGCACACTTGGCGCCAGCACCATGCAAAGCGGTGAATTAGAAACCGAAATTGATGGCGTGAAGCAACTGACCAACAAGGGATTTGGAGTTGACTTGCTGACCGCACTTCCCCACACGCTTGAACGCGATGTTGATTTGATTATTAAGAGTGGTGCACGCGTGTTCGTTGCAGGCCTCGGCGTGCCGCGCGACATTATTGACAAGTTGCACAAGAACGGTGTGCTCGTTGGTTCGATGTGCGGAAAAGTTCGACACGCAACAGCCGCATACGAAAGCGGTTGCGACTTTGTTGTTGCCCAAGGCACCGAAGGTGGCGGACACACCGGCACCGTTGCCACCATGGCACTTGTGCCACAAGTAGTCGACGCTGTTGGCGACAAGATGGTGGTGGTTGCCGCAGGTGGTTTGTTTGACGGTCGCGGACTTGCAGCATCGCTTGCACTTGGCGCCGACGGCGTGTGGGTTGGCACACGCTTTATTGCCACGCACGAAGCACGCGGTGTTGATGGCTACAAAGAAAAGCTGATCGACACGCTTGAAGACGGCACCGTGATTACACGCAGTTACACCGGCAAAACCTGTCGAGTTGTGCGCAACGCATGGACAAACAAGTTTGAAGAGCACCCCGAAACGCTGCAAGGGTTTCCTCAGCAAGCAATCGCCTCAATGCAGGCCGGTGTCAACCACTTGGGTTACCCAGAGGGAACCACAGTTGATGTTGAACAAGAGTTCATGCCTGCCGGACAAGGTGTTGGCGCAATCAAGAGCATTGTGCATGCCGGTGACTTAGTGCGCACCATGATGGCAGAAGCCGAGCAATCGCTCGATCGCGTTCACGCACTGCGCAGTAAGTAACTACGCATGGGAGTCCTTCGCTCGAACGTCAACGTACGCAGACTGTTTGTTGCGCAAAACGTTTCGGTAATGGGCGACTATTTCACCTACGTTGCTCTCGTCGGATTGGTCAAAGACGCCACCGATTCCACCTTCTTGGTGTCGCTGGTATATGCCGCATATGTATTGCCATCGTTCTTTTTCTCGCCTCTTGCCGGCCCAATCGTGGACAAGTTTGATCGCCGCAAAGTGATCGTGTTGATCTCTACTTTGCAGGCGATTTGTGGAGTCGGATTCTTGCTGTCGAATGCAGACCGCATCTGGCTGGCGTTGCTCACACAAATTGTGATCGCATCACTTGCTGTGATCACGCTGCCTGCATTTGGTTCGGCATTACCTAACGTCACGCGCAATGATGAAGAACTCCGCCAAGCAAACGCACTGTTTGGCTCTAGCTGGGGCGCTTCAGTGTTCATTGGCTCTGCAGTAGGCGGATTGTTTGCAGCAACTCTTGGCAGAACCGCAACGTTTGTTGCCGACATTGCAACCTTTGTGTTGTGTGCTGCGCTTGTGGCCTTAATCAACGTTCCACTGCAGGAACGCAAGGCACATGCGGTGCGCGAACCCATACGGCCAATCGCCGACATGCGCGAAGCATTCCACTATGCCAAAGAAAACAGCGTGATTTTTGCACTGATGGCGTCGAAAACTACACAAGCAGTTGGAGCCGGTGCAGTCGGCCAGCTTGCGGTGCTGGCGATAGATGCATTCGACACCGGTGATGGCGGTAGTGGTTTGTTTCTTGCCGCACGAGGCTTTGGAGCCGCAATTGGCCCATTTATCTTCATGCGCTTTGTACGCGGCAACATCCCGCGATTGCTGTTGCTGTGTGGAATTGGCGGATTGATGTGGAGCGTTTTCTACCTCGCTGCATCTGCAAGCCCAGCACTGTGGCTTGCTGTTATTTCTATTGGTGCTGCCCACATTGGTGGTGGCGCAATCTGGACCATGGCTAGTTATGGACTACAGATCAGCACACCCGACCACATTCGCGGTCGTGTGTTAGCGGGCGACATGGGCTTTGCCATGCTTGTCACCGGGCTCAGCTCCATCGGCACGGGAATACTTGGCGAGATCTTCCCGATTCGTATTGCCATTGCCATTGTTGCGGGCATCTCAGGAATTGCTTCCTGTAGTTACCTGATTGGAACTACAGGTTTGCGTCGGCGTCTGCGCAACGAGATGCAGCCTCAATCAGCCTGACTGCACGCGGGTCAGTAAACATTGAATCCTTCATGCGATTCATGATGTAACTAAAACCCATCTGTCGGCCCGGATCGGCAAACGACACCGAACCACCAGCACCCGCATGGCCATAACTGCCGGGCGCATCGAAGGCCAGCTTCTCGCTTGGTGTTACAAAACCCATCGCGAACGTGCGTTGCGTTTGCAAACACAGATCAACTTCGCCATCTTTGGTTTGTTGCACCGTCATCTTGTTGCGTGTGTTGTCATTGAGCAAACGAACTACACCACTGGGCGATTGTGTCTCGGTAAACGTTGCCGAATACATCGCAGCAAGACTGCGAGCATTGGCAATGCCGTTTGCGCCAGGAACTTGTGCTGCATGCATGTCGGCGCGATTAAAACCGCCCTTCACATTGAGCGCACCATTTAATGTCAGCGCACGTGCCAAATGAGCGTTTGGCATCACGGCTGGTGGGGTTGGTGGCGGATCGTTTGAATTGCGCGGCCAACCAACATTTACGGGAGACACACGCGGTTCGTGGTGTTGCGGCAACCCAACATAAATTTCTCCACCCAGTGGGCCAGAAATTTCTTCAGCAATGAATTGACCAATGCTCCTACCATCAACCCGGCGCACTAACTCGCCCGCTAACCAACCAAATGTGATGGCGTGATAGCCGTGTGTGGAGCCAACGGGAAACAACGGTGGAGTATCGGCCAGCCGAGCAACCATCGTGTCCCAATCGAGCACTTGCTCGTACGTGAGGTCGCCCTCCACGGTGTACAAACCGGCCTGATGCGACAGCAATTGGGCAACCGTTACATGCTCTTTTCCATGCGCTGCAAACTCGGGCCAGTACAGCGAAACAGGTTGTTCGTAAGCCAACAGCCCGCGCTCAACACAGATGGCCACAGCCGTTGCCACTACCCCTTTGGTGGTGCTGAACACCAGCTGCAATGTGTCGCGTGTGTAGGGCTGCGTTGCTTCTTTGTCGAAGTAACCGCCAGCAATATCGACAACGCACTCGCCTTTGTGGAACACCGCAACACCTGCGCCAATGTCCTCACGGCTTTCGATGTTGTGCGCAAAGGCTTCGGCAACAGCCGACCACCCATCGGCAACGAAACCTTCGTAGGCCACGACTACTTAACGTCGTCCATGAGGCTGCGTAGCAATTCAATTTGCTGCACGGCATCGGGACCAATTGGATTCACTTGCAACACGGTGACGCCAGCTTCTTTGAACGCAGCCAATCGCTCTTTAATGAAACTCTTTGGCCCAACTAAGTGCGAGTTCAGCAACCACTCTGCAGGAATTTTTGCAGCTGCTTCTTGCTTCTTGCCGTCGAGGTACAGATCTTGAATTTCGACAGCTTCTTGTTCGTAGCCGTATGCCTTGCAAATGTCGTTATAGAAGTTTTTGCCACGTGCACCCATGCCGCCCACGTACAACGCGGTGCTTGGTCGGGCGAAGTCCAACACTTTTTGTTGATCTTCACCGGTGAGCGATTCGTCGATTGCCAGCATTCCGCCAGCCTGAATGTCCATCTTCGGACGTGATGCATCGCGCTTGGCAGTTCCCGCCTTCAGCGCATCGCCCCACACATTTTTAAACTTTTCTGGATAGAAGAAAATCGGCATCCAACCATCTGCAATTTCTGCAGTTGCTTCAACGCTCTTGCCCATGAGGCTTGCCCACCAGATGGGAATGTCGTTGCGAACTGGATGGTTAATCAGTTTCAATGCTTTGCCAAGTCCTGTGCCTTGTCCTGCTGGCAACGGTGCTTCAACTGTTTTGCCTTGGTACGACAGCGGCTTCTCGCGCTTCCACACTTCGCGACAAATGTCGATGTATTCCTTGGTGCGTTGCATTGGCTTGTCGTACGGCATGCCGTGAAAACCTTCAATCACTTGTGCGCCAGATGCACCAAGCCCAAGAACGAAACGACCGTTGCTGACATAGTCGCAACCTGCAGCAGTCATCGCAACAAGTGCTGGCGTGCGCGAATACACGTTGATGATGCCCGTGCCGATTTCCATCTTGTTGGTCACTGCAGCGAGGTAACCAATTTGGGAAATGGAGTCGTACGAATACGCCTCGGCTACCCACACCATGTCGAGACCAACTTTTTCAAGCTCAACAACCTGTTTGGCTGAAGACTGAAAGTCGGAGATGTAGTTGATCATCATGGAAAGTTTCATGATGACGAGACTAGATGGGGCTTAGTTAACTTTGCGAGTTCGACCTTCCCAATACGGTGCACGCAAGTCTTTCTTGAGGATCTTTCCGCTCGGGTTACGCGGCAAGGCGTCGATCCACGTGACCGTCTTTGGGCACTTGAACCCGGCAAGGCGTTCCTTGGCAAACGAAACGATCTCGTCCTCGGTAACCGCAACATCGGGTTTGCGCACCACCATTGCCATCGGCACTTCGCCCCACTTTTCGTCGGGCACACCAATGACTGCCACGTCGGCAATTGCCGGGTGACCCATGAGCGCGTTTTCTACCTCAGCTGGGTACACGTTTTCACCACCCGAGACAATCATGTCCTTCACGCGGTCGAAAATATAGACATAGCCATCTTCATCGAGATACGCAGCGTCGCCCGTCTTGAACCAACCATCAGAGTTGATCGACTTCGCGGTTTCTTCTGGCATGTTCCAGTAGCCCTTCATTACTTGGCCACCCTTCACCCAAACTTCACCAACGTCACCGACGGGAACATCGTTTCCTGTGTCGGCATCAACAATTCGCAATTGCATACCCGGAACAATCTTTCCGCATGAACGCAATAGCTTGCGCTTTGGCCCAGTGAGATCGTGATCTTCTGGCATCAAGATGGTGGTCGCACCCGTTGTTTCGGTGAGGCCATACACCTGCATGAAGTTGGTCTTGAAGGTTTTGATCGAGCTTGCCAACACATCTTCTGAAATTGGTGATGCACCGTAGGCAATCAGCTCGAGGCTTGAGTAATCGGCCTTATCAACATCGGGCACCATGAGCATGAACTGCAACAGCACCGGAACCAAGAAGCCGTGCGTAATGCGGTGCTTGCCGATGAGCGAAACAATTTCCACTGGATTGACGTCACGAATAATGACCGACTTTGCGCCAAGTGCCATACCAGCAGTGGCCCAACCGCCACCACCAATGTGGAACAGCGGCATCGCCACCATGTTTACAGTGCGATCACTGAACTTCCAGATCTCTGCAGCAAATGGAATGAGTGCAAAGAAGTTGTTGTTGGTGAGCATGACACCCTTTGGCCTGCCCGTGGTGCCACTTGAATACAACTGAAACGCAACATCTTCTGGTGCCGATTCGGAACCTGGATCGGTTGCTGCACCGCTGTTGGAGAAATCTTCATATGAAGGGAACTTGGCATGACCACCAATCACCACGATGGTCTTGACACCTGAAATGTCATCGGCAATGGCATCGAGAATTGGTACGAAGTCTGGTCCAACAACGAGCACTTTTGCTTGCGAGTCGTTAACGATGTAGGCAACTTCTGGGGCTGCGAGTCGCCAGTTGATATCAACGCTTACCGCATTGAGCAAGCCGCATGCGTAAAACACTTCAAAGTGATCAATGCCGTTCTTATCTAAAAAGGCCACGCGATCTTGCGAACCAACACCAGCTGCCTTGAGTGCATTTGCAACTTTGCACGACCGTTCGTACAACTGCCCCCAGGTTTGTGTGCGGTCGCCTTGAATGAGCGCCACATTGTTCGGTTGGTTTGCTGCGTGCGTGCGCACGATTCCTGCGATGTTTGAAATGTTGTTCCCCATCCCGCAGAAACTAGTCTTGGCACGAAACCAATACAAGAGCGGGGTCGCAGAAATATGAGCACAGCAGAACTTGGGTACGACGGAAAAGTAGTCATTATCACGGGTGCCGGTGGCGGCCTTGGGCGCCAACACGCACTATTGATGGCTTCGCGTGGGGCACTGGTGGTGGTAAACGACCTGGGCGGTGCGCTTGATGGCAGCGGCAGTGACAAAGGAGCCGCTCAAAAAGTAGTGGATGAAATCGTGGCCCTCGGTGGCGAGGCCGTTGCCGACACCAACAGCGTGTCTACCCCTGAAGGTGGCGCAGCAATTGTTGCAGGCGCCGTAAAGGCATTTGGTCGAGTTGACATTGTGATCAACAACGCAGGAATCTTGCGCGACAAAAGCTTTCACAACATGGACCCATCGCTGATGAACCCCGTGTTTGATGTGCACTTGAAAGGCGCATTCCACGTAACACAACCTGCATTCGTGTTGATGCGTGAGCAAGGTTATGGACGAATTGTTTCCACCTCATCAGCTGCTGGAATCTTTGGCAATTTTGGTCAGACTAATTACGGCGCAGCAAAGATGGGCCTTGTTGGATTCACGCGCGTACTTGCCGTTGAAGGTGCAAAATACAACATCAAAGCCAACGCCATTGCCCCACTTGCACTTACTCGCATGACCGAGGCGTTGTTCAGCGGCGCGATGGCCGAGAAGTTGCAACCAGAGAAAATTTCGCCAATCGTTGCGTACCTTGCTCACGAAGACTGCCCAGTAAGTGGCGAGGTGTACAGCGTTGGTGGTGGTCGTGTTGCTCGCATCTTCATTGCCGAGACCGAGGGATACCACAACCCGAACCTGACGATGGAAGATGTGCGCGACAACTTTGCACAAATTCGCAACGAAGATGGCTACACCGTTCCTGCCAACATCGGTGAAGAAACCGCGATGTTTCTTCCCTACCTCAAGTAACGCTCACCACACGCTGTGAACACCATCCACGTTGCATCACCTGATGGCGTGGACATTCCGGTGTACGACTATGCGCCGGGCTCACACCAGAGTGGTGTGTTGTTCTCGCACGCAACAGGATTTCATGGTCGCTGCTTCAACAGCACCGCAGCATTGCTTGCTGATAACGCTCACTGCTACTCGTTCGACTATCGCGGTTATGGCGATGCAACATTGCCCACCGACTGGAACGTGACGTGGGGCGGTTATGGCGACGATGCGCAAACTGTTGCACAACATTGCACACGCGAAAGCGGACCACTCATTGCCTTTGGCCACAGCATGGGCGGTGCTGCGCTAGTGATGGCCGCATTGCGCGAACCCGAGTTATTTCGTGCATTGGTGCTATTTGAGCCGATCATCTTTCCACCTGTTGTTCGCGAACATGGCAGTGCCGGTGGACCAAGCCCGCTGTCCGAAGGTGCACGCAGGCGACGGTCAACATTTGCGTCATTCGACGAAGCAATCGCCAATTACTCGTCCAAGCCACCGCTGAATGTTTTCCATCCTGAGGTATTAAACGACTACGTGCACTACGGCTTTCGCGCAAATGAAGACAACACCGTGTCGCTGAAATGCCAACCCGAACACGAAGCACGAACGTATGAATCGGGTGCGTTACATGAGACGTGGAACGACTTAGCGAAACTGCGCATGCCCGTGTGGATAGTTTCGGGTCAGATGATTCCGATGTCCCCTGCTGCGTTTGCCAAGCCACTTGCCGATGCAATTCCGGGCAGCACATTTGTGCAATGGGACGACCTTGGCCACTTCGGACCAATGCAAAACCCACCGCGCATCGCTCAACTGATTACCTCTATCAGCAGGTCGTTACACCCGTAAGTAGACTGTGGGTATGGCGTCAGTTAAACGCGAACTCAGCAATATGACCCTGACGGTCAGTAAGACCTCACTCCATGACCAGCAAGATGAAATTACCTATTGGTTGGGCGTCTCGCCAGCAGAGCGAATTGCGGCCGTAGAAGTATTGCGTCAACGCGTGTTTGGAGGTGCTGATGGAACTCGACAAGGACTTCAACGAGTTTGTCGAATTATTCCTCGAACATAACGTTCGGTTCCTGATCGTTGGCGGCTACGCCCTTGCTGCACATGGTCTCCCACGAGCAACTGGCGATCTCGATGCGTGGGTGTGGGTGAATCCCCAAAACGCACAAAACATAGTTCGGGCCTTAAACGCATTTGGTTTCCAGAATCTTTCACTGACTGAAAGTGATTTCTCAACAAAAGATTCAATCATTCAACTTGGTTATCCACCATTTCGCATCGACATATTGACATCAATTGATGGTGTTGAATTTGATCACGCGTGGGAAAAGAAAATTGTGGTTGAGCTCAACGGCATGAACGTTCCATTCATCGGACGCGATGATCTCATCGCAAACAAGAAGGCAACAGGTCGCCCACAAGACATTGCTGATGTTTCACGACTCACCTCTGAAGACAAATAGAAACGACAATTACATGACCGCATGGCCTATTCCCGAAGCACTCTCGCCTTCAAGCACCAGCACATTTCAAAACTGTCCGCTGCAGTTTCGTTTTCAAAACATTCAGAAACTTCCGCAACCACCAAGCATTGCCGCAGTAAAAGGCAACGTAGTACACCGTGCACTCGAGTTGTTGTTCGAACTCGAACCAGCACAACGCACCGAAGCAGCTGCACTGGCGTTTGCTGGCACTGCACGCACCGAGTTTGAACCAACCTATGACATCACCGGCTTGAACTTAAATGAAGCACAACGTGATGCTTTTTGGAAAGACTGCGACTCGTTAATGAAGAGTTACTTGCGCATGGAAGATCCAACAGCAGTCAACGTCGTCGACCTTGAACTGTGGGTGGAAGCACCTGTCAATAACTTTGGTTTGCGTGGTTACGTCGATCGCATCGAACGTGATGCCGAAGGCAACCTGATTATTAGCGACTACAAAACTGGCAAGGCACCGCGCGAACAAGACGTTGATGCAAAGATGCAGCAGCTGCACATGTACGCCTACATGTTGCGCGAAATGCGCGGTGAAGCACCGAGCAAGGTGAGCCTGATGTTCGTCAAAGATGGCATTCGACACACGCGTGCCGTGACCGAACAGACCATGAAGTTTGTTGTCACCAGAACCTCAGCATTGTTTAAAACCATTTCCAACGCGTGCACCACAGGTAACTTCCCCACCAAGAAAAGTGCTCTCTGCAACTATTGCTCGTTCAAGGATTGGTGTCCCGAGTTTGGCGGCAACCCTGCCGATGCCGAGGTTGGTGCAGCAGTGAAATATCCTCGTCCTGCAGCATGACATTTGGTCCCACTACCCGCTTCGAACGATTCGACAACACGGTTGACTCCTCGCTCGAACACATCCGCGATTACAAGTTGGTCAAAGTGGTGTTCAGCATTGCCAGCGCGGTAGGCGACTTTGGCATCTTGTGGCACATCATTGGTCTGTTACGAGCACTTGGCAGCGTCGATCGCTTTCAGCAAGCGTTGGTGTTTTCCACCCTGATCGGCATCGAAAGCCTGCTCCTCAACCAAGGCATCAAGCGGCTATTCCGTCGCTCACGACCCACCAGCAGCGGCGACGAGCGGTTTGCTTTGCGCACACCACGCACATCCAGTTTTCCAAGCGGGCATTCATCATCGGCGTTTTTCTCTGCACTGGTGCTTACCTATTTCTTCGCTTGGCAATGGTGGCCGCTGTTTTATGCACTAGCAATGGTGATTGCCATTAGCCGCGTCGGTGTGCGCATTCATCACGCCAGCGACGTTGTTGGTGGCGCCATCGTGGGCACACTGATGGGTATTGCAGGCCTCGTGTTTTTGAACGGAATCCAACTGATATGACCACCACATTCGCACTCACCTATGACTACCGGTGCCCCTATGGGCGTATTGCGCACGACCATGTGGCCACCGCATTGCAAGCAGGAGCCCCATGGAACGTCAAATTCACTCCGTTTTGCCTCGGTCAATCACACGTTGAAGAAGGTCAGACCGATATTTGGGATCGCCCACAAGACGACACCGGCATCCTTGCACTTCAAGCATCAATTGCTGTGCGCGACACACAAGCCGACAAGTTTTTGCCAATGCATCACGCGCTGTACGAATACCGCCATACACAAAACGGAAATTTGCGCGAGCGTGCACCGTTGTCTGAAGTAATTGCCAAGTACGGCGTCGATGTCGATGCGATGTGGGCAGAAGTAGACAGCGGTCGCCCGCTTGCCACGATTAAAGAAGAACACACGTCGTATGGTCGCACGCACTCGGTGTGGGGTGTGCCCACATTTATTGTCGGCGACAAAGCCGTATTTGTTCGCTTGCTCGACCGACCAATGGGTGATGCGCAATTAGCAACCACCACGGTCAATCGCATATTGGACAACATTGCATGGGACTCACTCAATGAGTTCAAGCACACTTCGGTACCACGATGAACCACGACATGCCCCGCTTTGATGATCGCATGAGCGATGCCGAAGCACTGATGTGGCGTGCAGAAAAAGATCCGTTCCTTACATCCACTTTTGCCACGATCACCATTCTTGACCGCCCACCCAACTTTGATGCATTCGTCGCACGAATGGATCGCGCATCACGAGTGATCGCACGCTTACGCCAACGCGTACAACCTGCACCTGCTTCGGTTGGCCCTCCACGCTGGGTAGAAGACCCCGAATTCAACATTGCACATCACGTGCGTCGCATGGCATTGCCTGCACCGGGCACCATGCGCCAACTACTCGACCTCTCCACGCTGCTTGTTGCCGATGCTTTCGATCGTTCACGACCGCTATGGCAATTCATCGTCATCGACGGACTCGAAGGCGGCAAGTCGGCACTCATTCAAAAACTGCACCACACCATCACGGATGGCCAAGGCGGGGTTGCATTGTCGATGCAGTTTCTCGATCTCGAGCACAATGCCGAGCCACCGCCGCCACTTGACCCTTCACTATTTCGCGAGCCTGTCGAATCATCAAACAGCCCATCAGATTTACTCACGTCCTCTTTCCAAGACGTGATGCGTGCGCCACTCAGCGCATTGCGCCAAGTACGCGAGCTGTTGCAAGACCCAACACAACTGCCTGGCCTTGGCACACAGGCTGCTGCCACGGTGCGCGGACTTGTTTCCGAACTGAGCACCGTCGACCCAGCGCGCTCGCCACTATGGACACAGCGTTCGCTGCAACGACAAACCGAAACATTGCGTGCGCCGTACCGCGAGATGATTGATGCCTCGCGTGCACTGGGTGGCAAATTGAACACCGCGTTTCTTACTGCTGCAGCCGATGCAGCTGGCAACTACCACCGCAAACTTGGCGCACCCGTCGAATCGCTGCGCACCAGCATGGCGATTAGTACTCGTAACGAAGAGTCGGGTGCAAACGCCTTTACGTTGGTGCGCTTACTGGTGCCAACAGGCGATATGCCGATCACCGAACGCTTTGCCGCAATCAACGAACTCGTTGATCAAGCACGCGAGTCATCAAAGAATGCCCAGCTCGACACACTGGCAACCGCATCGTCGCTGTTGCCCACATCGGTGCTCACGCGCATTGCACGCACACAAAGCCAAACTGTTGACTTTGCTACATCAAATGTGCGTGGCGCCGGTATCCCGCTGTACATCAGCGGCGCCATGATCCTTGAAAATTATCCGCTTGGACCACTAGGCGGTGTTGCCTTCAACCTGACCATGCTTAGTTACAACGGCAGTTTGGACATGGGCCTCAATGTCGATACCGAAGCTGTTGCGTACCCCGTGTTGCTCACGCAATGCATCAACGAATCGTTTCAGCAGATTGCTAGATATGCACCACAGACGCAGACAGTTCCAAAAGGAATATCACATGGCGACAACACGCCTATGAAGCGACGACGCTTCAGGCTTGCGTGGTGGAAGAAGCGCTAGCAGTTAGCAACAAGCGAACATCAAGCAGCAAGTCGGCTACTTCGTCGGTTGAAACCAATTCACGGTTGAGCATTTTGGCGAGCGCCTCGTCGATAACGGTGAGGGCTTCGGTGATTACTGCAACTTCACGTGCTTCGGTCATGTCCTTGACCATACCCGACCAGTGCAACGAAGACATGACTCTGCGCATAACATCACAACCATGGAATTACGGGGGAAAGTAACTGTGGTCACAGGTGCAGCCGGCGGAATTGGCAAAGCGCTTGCCGAACGCTTTCATGCAGAAGGCGCCAGCGTGGTGCTGGCCGATCGCGATGCCGCGCCGCTCGATGTCACTGTGGCAACACTGAATGCCACGCGCCCAAACAGCGCATTTGCCGTTGCCGTAAATTTAGGAACCGAGCAAGCAAACGCAGACTTAATACGCACATCGATCGAACAATTCGGCCAGATCGATTTGTTTTTTGCTAATGCTGGTGTGGGTCTTGGTAGCGACTTATCCACAAGCGAACACGATTGGGATACCGCATTCGATATCAACTTCAATGCGCATCGCTGGGCCGCAAAATATTTGTTGCCCGATTGGTTAGCGCGCGGCGAAGGATACTTCTGCAGCACCGCCTCGGCTGCCGGTCTACTTTCACAAATCGGTTCTGCGCCTTACACCGTGACCAAACACGCTGCAGTGGCCTTTGCCGAATGGATGTCGATCACCTATGGCGGCCGCGGAGTGTTGGTCAGTTGCTTGTGCCCACAAGGCGTGAATACCAACATGTTGAAAGGCGCAGACAACAGCAACGACGGCCCATCGGGCAACGTGGTGCGTGTTGCCGGTGGCGTGCTGGAGCCCGAAGAAGTTGCACAAGCCTGCGTCGACACCATTCGTGCAGAAACGTTCTTAATCTTGCCCCACCCCGAAGTTGCGCAATACATGGCGCTGAAAGCAACCGAACGTGATCGTTGGCTTGCGGGTATGCGCAAGCTGCAAAAGCGCGTGCTTGGCGTTTAGCGAAACTCGGGCAACAGCGTTGCCAACTCGCGCCATTGCGCTTTTGGTAATTCCACTAAACCTTCTGTCAGCACTTGCACCGAAACATGTGAAGCGCCGGCGTCGAGGTGCTCCTTAATGCGACCGCGAACCGTGTCCAGTGTGCCCCATGCACAAATGGCATCGACCAACTTGTCGCTTTGGTTCTTAATGTCGTCTTCGGTGAAACCCTCGCGCAACAAGTTGTTGGCATAGTTCGGTAAACGCGTATACGTGCCCATGTAACTGCGGGCGATTGCGCGCGCTTTTGTTGGATCGGTTTCTAAAATCACTGCTTGCTCTGGTGCAAGTGTTGGCTCACTACCCAAAATTTCGCGAGCAACAGCCGTGTGTTGTGGTGTGGTGAAGTATGGATGTGCACCATCGGCGCGCTCGCCTGCCAACTTCAACATCTTTGGGCCAAGTGCAGCCAACACTCGATGCAACGGAGTGGTTGGCTCGGCAGCCATAAACAGTCCGCCGTCCATTACGTCTAGGTACTCGACCATTGCCGAATACGGCTTGACATATGCGGTTTTATGCAACGACTTGACCATGTGGCCGTGGCTTGCGCCGATACCTAACAGGAAACGCTCGGGAAACGCAGATGTCAGAGTTTTTTGACCCGCCTGCATGGTTGTAGCAGTGCGCGCATACATTGACGCGATGCCCGTTGCCAGGATCAACTGTTTTGTTGCCGACAACAAGATGCCCGCGTGTGCGAACGGCTCGCGACCAACAGCCTCGGGGATCCACACGGTGTTAAAGCCCAACTCTTCAAGCTCTTGCACGGCTTCGCGCGCCGCAGGCATTGGTTGAGCGTCAAGCGTCCATGTCCAGATACCAATTTTGCCAAGATTCAAGCGAGTAGTCATGCAGATCACTGTAATTCACACATCACGACAAATGCGCCGCTCACATCACCTATTGCTCCTTGTGCTCTTCATGTATGCAACGTTGCTTTCTGGTTGCAACACTGTTTCATCATCTCAAGACCCCAATGCTGCAAAAGTACACAGCGTTGTCGATGGCGACACCATTGATATCTCGATTGGTGGCAAGACCGAACGCGTGCGTCTGATTGGCGTCAATACTCCCGAGACCAAACACCCAACAAAAGGCATCGAGTGTTTCGGTCCAGAGGCAAGTGCATATCTTGAGCAACTACTACCCAAAGGCACCGCATTGCGTGTCGAACGCGATGTTGAAGCACGCGACATCTATGGGCGTCTGTTGTTATATGTCTATGTTGCCGACACCGACCTGTTTATCAATCTCGAATTAGTTGCACGCGGGTTCGCACAACCCATGGTGTTTGAGCCCAACACCGCCCACAAACTGCAGTTTGCGCAAGCTGCAACACAAGCTGAGCGCAGCAATATCGGCTTGTGGCAAGCCTGCCGCTAGTAGCGTTTGGACAGTGACAACGCCAACACTTGCCGAACGCCTTGGCCACAATGCCAACGCGAAATTGGTCATCCTCAGTTGCGATGACCTTGGCGCATTTCATGCAGCCAACATTGGTGTGTACGACGCGTTGCGTAAAGGCTCGGCAACATGTGCATCGTTGATGGTTCCGGCTCCATGGGCAAAACATGCGGTGATGACTTACAACGGCGATGACATCGGCGTGCACCTCACCGTCAACAGCGAACACGAGATGTACCGCTGGGGACCATTGACGTATGCCCCATCATTGCAATCAGGCGAAGGCGGTTTCCCGCGCACTATTGACGACCTGTGGGAACACGCAGACCCAGCCGAAGTATTGCGCGAGTGCCGTGCACAAATTGCCCGTGCTATTGAATGGGGCATCGACGTGACGCACCTTGCTCCGCACCTCACTGCAATCACCTTGCGTCCGCAGTTTTTTGATGTGTACATCGAACTGGCTGTCGAGTTTCAACTGCCTGTGCGACTGCCATCAACACTCACCGAGGCACACGCAGGTTTCCCATTCCGCAAACTTGCAACCGAAGAAGGCGTGATCTTCCCCGATCACTTTGATCACGACTGGCGCGAAGGCAGCCGCGAACGCGTGCTCAATTCACTGCGCAATCTGCAACCCGGTGTGACGGAAATACATGTTCAACCATGTATTGATACACCAGAAATTCGCGCACTTGGCACGGTTGCCGAAGGTTGGATCGACGATTACAACTTCGTAGTCAACGATGACTCGCTACGCCAAGCAATTGCCAAGAGCGGCGCAATCATGATTGGCTATCGCGCACTTCGCGACGCCATGCGCACCAGCTAATTCTTAACGCGACTCACGAACGCCGCGAAACATATCGTCCTCATATTCGCCAGCGGCAAGCGGCACCGTTGTCACGAGTGACTTGGCCAAAATCCAATCCTCGTAGGGATACGTTTCGACAAGCTCTGCATCACTGAGTCCAAACCAGAACGGTTCGTTTTCATCAATCTGAGTGCGATGTGCACGCAACGCACCCGAGCGCGCATACAAATAGTTACCGATTGGCAAACGCGTAGTGATGCGGCCATCAAGATCGGGGCGATCAAACCATGACTCATCAAATGGTGACTCTCCGCGCAAGCGCAACATTGCCTCATGGATTGCGGTGAGTCGCATGCGCGACCAAGCCGAGTAATACATCTTGAGCGGTTGCCACGGCTCGCCTGCTCCGGGATACCACGTGCTGTCTGCCGCACGATCGAAGGCAACGATGCTGATGTCGTGCACCTTGACATGATCGGGATGCGGATACCCGCGCTGATCATCGTTGTAGGTAATCAACACGTGTGGACGCTCACGACGAATAATGCGCACCAATCGACCTACCGCTTCATCCAAGTCGGCCATATGAAAACAATCAGGGTGCTGATTTGCGGGGCTATCCAACATTCCCGAATCGCGGTATCCAAGCATCTCAACGTGATGAAACCCAATAACTTTTGCCGACTGCTCTAACTCTGCTGGACGAAGTTGTGCAAGCAATTGTTTTTCGGCATCGCCCTCGAGTCCATGAAATGGTTGACCTGGTTCTTTCAGCGCAGGGTTAGCGACATCGCCTTCTTCGCCACCTGTACAACACACCAACACAGTGCGCACACCTTGAGCTCCATACATGGCCATTGTTGGTGCACCTTTTGATGCTTCATCATCAGGATGAGCATGCACGGTGAGCACACACAACGGTTCATCTTTACGCAACACGCCATGCAGGTTAGTGGCGTATGTCGTAACCTTGAGAGGTGCACATCATCTCGCGAACATGGTTGCTTCCACTTGCTTTCCTTGCAACCAGCAGTGTTGTTGCATCGTGTTCACAAGATGGCCGCGACATGAAACCACCGACGGAGGGTCAAACCGAGTCAATCGCACTTGCCACCACCCCCCCTGAAGAAATCGTCGAACCTATTGCGTTTGCGATCACTGCTCCATGGGTCGAAGGAGCTCCACTTGACGACGTATTCACCTGCGTGGGTTCACGACTGTCGCCGAGTTTCACCATTTCTGGCCTACCCGAAGGCACCATCGCCTGGGGCTTTTCGATTATCGATCAGACCGCAGCCAACGCCGTGCACTGGGCTGCAGCAAACATCTCCCCCGAGACCACCGCCGTTGAAGCAGGCGTGGTGCCAGCCGGAGCCGTGCAATCACTGAATCGCATTGACAAAGTGGGCTATGCAGCCCCGTGCCCCAAGGTGGGCGAACCACACACCTACATCCTGACTGCGTACGCACTGTCACAACAGTTGGAAGTAACCGAAGGCCAAGCTTCTGAGACGATGCTCACGGCGCTCGAGGCAGGCTCACTGGCCATTGCGGCAACCACTTTTACCGTTCTCCGGTAAGCCCCATTAGCCCAATGGGTAAAGGGCAACCTGTCAAGATGGTGATATTGACTCATCGGCCGCCTCCCTCCCCATCGGGGTATTTCAAACTGACCTCAACGGTCGACTGACAACGGCCAACGACACTTTCCGCACACTCGCACTCGGTGGTGCAAGTTTCACTCCAGGCGTTGCACCATGGGTGAACGCCCAGCCGTCAGACCGCGCACTTGCCGAAGAAGCATGGCAACGTTCGCGCGAAACATCTACTCCATTCAGTTTTGATTTCACACTCTGGAAAGTTGATGGCGATGTGTTCTGGATCAACATGTCCACACAACCCATGCTTGGATCAAACCAAGAAGTTATTGGATTCATTGGCACCGCACTCGATGTCACTGAAGCAATGAACCGCAGAGTGCTCAGCAATCAACTGATTGGTTTGCTCGACAGCAGTGCCGATGCAGTCATCGTGTTTGATCCTCGTGGTGAACTGCTGTTTAGCAACGATGGTGCTCGTGCACTGATTGGCGTCAGCGAGCAATCCGTGGCAAGCGACACTGCAACACACATGTTTATTCAAGCCATTCGCGACCAAGTGCCACGCGAAGTGATCTCATCGCCCACCAACAACAAGTGGGAAGGCGAACTCGGTTTCCGTAGTCCGGACGGAATTCTGCGCACTCTCAATTTGGTACTGCACATTGTGCGCGCAGCCGATGGAGCGATCGCCCACTATTCGGTGATTGCTCGCGATATCACTCAGGCAAAACAACTCCAAGACGAATTGAATTATCAAGCAACGCACGATGCGCTCACGGGTTTGCCCAACCGCGTGCTGTTCTTGCGCAAGCTGTCGGAAGCACTTGAGCGCAGTGTCACCACCAAGCGCGGCGTGTCGGTGATGTTTGTCGACTTAGACAAACTGAAAGATGTCAACGACAACATTGGCCACAACGTGGGCGACCAGTTGTTGAACTCCATTGCCAAGCGTTTGGTAAGCGCCACCCGACCAAGCGACTTAGTCGCACGCATTGGTGGAGACGAGTTTGTGGTGTTGTGTGACGGCCTTGGTGATGAACACATTGCAATGGATGTTGCCGAACGCGTGCGCCAAGGAATTACTGGCCAGGTCATTCTGCAAGGTGTCGAGATCTTTACCAGCGGAAGCATTGGTATCGCTATGGCCACTCCTGCGCTGTTGGCCGAGGAAGCTCCTGCCGATGCCGCAGTCACGTTGTTGCGCAATGCCGACACTGCCATGTACCGCGCCAAGCAACGCGGCCGCGGACGTTGCGAAATGTATTCAGACGAGATGCGCAAGAACGCCAAAGATCGCGTGGTGCTTTCAGCCGAACTCGAACGTGCGCTGGCAAAGCGCGAGATGTTTGTTGTGTACCAACCTGTGGTGTCAACTCACACCGGCCGCATCGCCGGGGTTGAAGCGCTGTTGCGTTGGAACCACCCCGAGCGCGGGTTGCTGACACCTCCGATGTTTCTTGATCTTGCCGAAGAGTCCGGATCAATTGGCCCAATCGGCGACTGGGTAATTCGTCAAGCATGCAGCGATGCACGCACATGGATGGACGAAGGCATCGTCGAGCGCTCATTCATGGTGCACGTCAATGTCTCGACACGCCAGTTAAGCGAGGCGGCATTTGTCGAACGCGTGATGGGCACACTGCGCGACACCAATGTGGACGCCGCGCACCTCACACTCGAAATCACCGAGAAAACAATGTTGAACGACAACCCGGCCGTGATGCGCACACTGAATGCGTTAAAGCGTTTGGGCGTCAAACTTGCACTTGATGACTTTGGTACCGGATACGCATCGCTTGCCTACTTGCGCGACTTCCCTGCCGATTACTTGAAGCTTGACGGCACGTTGGTGCGCGACATTGGCCAACATGGCGGCGATGATCCGATCGTGCGCTCGATTATTCAGCTTGCCCACTCGCTCAACATGAATGTGGTTGCCGAATGGGTGACAACCGAAGATCAAAAGAATCGCCTGCGATTGCTGGGCTGCGACTTCATGCAAGGCAACCGTGTTGCACAAGCAGTTGAAGCAGAAGAATTACGGATTCAGTTGCGGTCGCGGACCACTTCCGTTGAAGAACGCAATTAACTCATCTGCACCCTGACCAAGTCGCAACACCGAGTTGCTCCCCACCATGTCGCCATAGACATCAAGTGGAAACGACGCGATTTTTCCATCTGCTGCAGGACGCATTTTCTTTCCAAACTCAACGAGATCGAGATTGCTGTCCACCACTACCGCCGACAATCCACCCTTCAAGACATCACCGGCTTTAAACGGATTGCTTGTAAGTGCAAGGATCGAACTTTTTGCCAGGGCCTGAACAAATCCACGTTGACGCGTGGACCGTCCGATGTCTGCGGTGCCATCTAACTGCCAATCGCCATCAACTTTTTGTTCAAAGAAACGACTGCGCGCATATGCAAGTGCCTTCACTCCATCGAGCGTCGAACAGCCTGCGCGCATAAATAAACCTGTGTGCTTGTCACGTGATGGGTGCTCGACACACACATTTACTCCGCCCACAGCATCGACGATGCGCTTAAAACCTTGGAAATCAATTTCCACATAATGATGAATGGGGATATTCAGTGCGCGTTGCACTGTGCGCACCAATACATCGGTACCTTCTTGATACGCCGTATTGATCCGTTGCTCCTTTTTACCATTACCAATTGCCACCCATAGGTCGCGAGGGATCGACATCAACGACACGGTTCCTGTGCGCTTGACGTAGTGCAGCACCATCAGCGTGTCGCTGCGTTGACCACCGATGTCTCCCGCATCACCAACGTTGCCGTAATCGGGATCACTCGGGTCGGCGCCAACGCGCGAGTCGGAGCCAACAAACAAATAGTTTTCAAACTCGGCATCGGGCGGCGACAACGCACTTGATGCTGTCTCTTCACGTTTCACCGAATTCATGTCGGCGTTAACGGCGCGCACCATGCCAACAGCACCAAATAACGAAACAGTAAGTGCAACAAGAGCCGCGATCAATAGCGAATGCACCCAAGTTTTCTTAGTGCGCGGCTGAAAAATTGTTTCACTCACTGCACGAAACGGTACTCGTTATTGTGCACGCAAATGGACCACGTCGCCCGTATCGATGTAGTGCGATACCGCGCAATCATCAAGCACCACTAAGCGACCGTCAGCTTGCACATCAATTGCTCTGCCTTCCACCACATGACCTGCCGCCATGTCCACGCGTACCGCTTGACCAAGAGTTGCAAGAGACGCAGAATAACGATCGTGCATCTGTTCGGGCAACAGCGCTTCGTACTCATCGATCGCTATCAACATGTTGCGCAACACATCGACTGGTGTCGTTGTGCGAAGTGGTGCAGCAATTGCTAAAGACATTGCATCAGGCGGGGCCCAATTGACATTGACTCCAATACCGACAACTACAAATTCACTTCCACCCTGAGCCAAGATTCCGGAAACCTTTTTGTTGGCAATCAACAAATCATTTGGCCACTTCATGATGGGCAGCACACCCGTGAGTTGCTGACAAGCATGCGCTGCACTCATGCCCACCATTTGTGTGAACTGATGCAACGGACGTGTGCGTGTCTCGCTTGTACGAAACAACAACGACACCAAGAGGTTGGCACCGGGCTCGGCAACCCACGTGCGATCGAGACGACCTTTGCCCGCAGACTGAAAATCGGCCATCAGCACGCTGTGGTGTTTCGCCCCTGCGGCCGCCAAAGTGACCATATCGGTGTTGGTACTGCCTGTTTCAGAAACCCGCGTAACCCACCAGCCATTGGGCCATTGCTCACCGGTGTGGGATTGGTTGGCTTTGGTGTTGCCCATTAGGCAAAGATAGACCCTCGTGCTTAAGAAAATCCTCATTGCTAACCGTGGCGAGATCGCCGTTCGAGTTATTCGGACCGCTCGCGAAATGGGCATCGCCACTGTTGCCGTCTATTCCGAACTCGATCGCAATGCATTGCATGTGCGTCTTGCCGATGAGGCGTATGCACTTGGCGGACAAACAGCAGCTGAGAGTTACCTGAACACCGAAGCAATTCTTGATGCCATTCGCAAGAGTGGCGCCGATGGCGTGCACCCTGGCTATGGATTCTTTTCAGAAAACGCCGACTTCGCACAAGCCATCACCGAGATGGGAGTTGCCTTCATCGGACCACCACCAGAAGCAATCGTGGAAATGGGCGACAAAGTTTCGTCACGCAAAGCAGCACTTCGCGGCGGTGCACCAATTGTTCCTGGCACCACCGAGTTCGTTACCACGGCAAAAGAAATCACCGACTTCGGAAATGAGTTCGGTTGGCCAGTAGCCATCAAGGCTGCATTCGGTGGCGGTGGACGCGGCATGAAAGTGGTGCAGTCTGCAGACCAAGTGCAAGAAGCAATGGATTCTGCACAACGCGAGTCGAAAGCATTCTTTGGTCGCGACGAAATTTATGTTGAGCGCTACCTCACCTGGCCGCGCCACATCGAAGTGCAACTCGTTGGAGACAAGCACGGCAACGTGGTGTGGATATCTACACGCGACTGCTCGGCACAACGTCGTCACCAAAAACTGATTGAAGAAGCACCAGCACCAGGACTCCCTGATGGCGTGGAAGAAGCAATGGGCGAAGCAGCCGTTAAAGCAGCAAAGGCAGTTGGCTACTACAACGCAGGAACTGTTGAGTTCATTTATCAAGATGACGACTTCTTCTTCTTGGAAATGAACACGCGCTTGCAAGTGGAGCACCCCGTTACTGAAGTGATTACGGGAATCGACTTGGTTGAATGGCAGATTCGTGTTGCCAGTGGCGAGAAGTTGCCAATGACGCAAAAGCAAGTTGCTGCCAAACGTAATGGTCACGGAATTGAAGTGCGTATCAATGCCGAGAACCCAACAGCCGGAAAGTTCTTGCCATCACCTGGAACGATTACCAAGCTGACTACCCCGGATGGATTCGGTACACGTTTCGATGGTGGATACGAAGCCGGCGACACCGTCAGCCAGTACTACGACAACTTGGTTGGCAAATTGATTGTGTGGGGCAAAGATCGCGAGACCGCAATTGCTCGCACCATTCGCGCACTCGATGAAATGGTGATCGAAGGCGTACACACCACCATTCCTGCCGACTTGGCGATTCTTCGCCACCCCGACTTCTCTGCTGTCACGCACAGCACCAAGTGGGTAGAAGAAACACTCGACCTCTCGGGCTTAGTCAGCACGGTTGGCGGCTCAGCAACAAACGACGAAGGTCTTGTTGAGCGTGCCACCACGATTGAAGTAAATGGCAAACGCTTCGATGTGAAGATGTGGGTGCCAGAGTTTGCAAGTGGCCCCGTAGCCAAGGCAAAGAAGCCAACCCGTGGCGCTAGTGGTTCGGGCGGCGCTGCAAATAGTGGCGACGTTGCCGCACCGATGCAAGGCACCATCGTCAAGGTGACCGTCGAAGTTGGCCAAGAAGTGGCTGTAGGCGATTCGGTTGTTGTGCTTGAAGCAATGAAAATGGAAAACCAGATCACTGCTGAAAAAGCAGGAAAAGTCACCAAAGTCAACGTCAAAGTTGGCGACAAGGTGGGCTCTGGCGACATCCTCGTCGTTATTGAATAAGCGCCAAACGGGCCGCGCGACTAGTTTGTGTGCGTGACAAGCACGCCCGAACACGACGACATCGCCCCAACACCAGAGGCTGCCGCCAACGGACTTGCCACAGAACGCACCCGCCGCCTTGACCGTATTGCGGCAATGCGTGCAGCTGGAGTCAACCCGTACCCCTATCGCTTTGATCGCACGCACACCCTTGGCGAAATACGTGCAGCACACGGACACCTTGAAGCAGGCACCGAGACCGAAACACGCGTGAGCGTTGCCGGCAGAATTCTGTTGAAGCGCGACCAAGGCAAACTCATTTTTTGCACCATTCGCGATCGCGCTACCGATATTCAGTTGTTTATTTCAAAATCAGTTGTCGGCGACGCAGAGTTTGATGAAATCAATGAACTCGACCTTGGTGACTGGGTTGGTGCCACGGGCTTAGTGATGACTACGCGCAAAGGTGAGTTGTCGATCAAAGTCGAGAATGCACAACTGTTATCCAAAGCCGTGCGACCGCTGCCCGATAAGTGGCACGGACTCACCGATGTTGATACCCGCTATCGCCAGCGCTATGCCGACCTCATCATCAACGAAGAGGCACGCCGCACATTCGAGATTCGTCACGCCACAATTGCCAGCTTTCGCAAAACATTGCACGACAACAAGTTCATCGAAGTGGAAACACCAGTGCTGCACATGGAAGCAGGCGGTGCACACGCTCGCCCATTCATCACCCATCACAACACACTCGACATGCAACTGTTCTTGCGCATCGCACTCGAGTTACACCTCAAGCGATTAATCGTTGGTGGCATGGAACGTGTGTTTGAAATTGGTCGCGTGTTCCGTAACGAAGGAATCTCCACCCGCCACAACCCCGAGTTCACGATGATGGAGAGCTACCAAGCATTTGGCGACTACACCGAGGTGATGGCACTGACCGAAGAATTGATTACCAATGCGTCGCGCGATGCTCGTGGCACCACCACCGTGACAATTCAGGGCAACGAGTTTGACTTAGCGCAACCGTGGCGCAAGGCGCGCATGATCGACTTAGCAGGAGAAGCCACCGGCACAACGCTGCACCCATCCATGGACGTTGCAGCAGTGCGCGAAATTGCAACCAAGCACAACATCAAAATCGAAAAGCATTGGGGTTCTGGCCGAGTGATTGAAGAGATCTTTGCCGAACTGTGTGAAAAAGATTTGGTCAACCCAACATTTGTTACGCATCATCCTGTTGAGATTTCGCCACTCGCTCGCCAAGACCGCGATGACCCGCATCTCACCGAGCGATTCGAACTGTTTATTGGTGGCCGCGAAATCGCCAACGGATACAGCGAGTTAAACGACCCAATCGAACAGCGCAAGCGTTTTGAAGATGAACAACTGGCCAAAGCAGCCGGCGATCACGAAGCAGGCAGCCTGGACGAGGATTACCTGCGCGCACTTGAGTTTGGAATGCCTCCCACCGCAGGGCTTGGTATTGGCATTGACCGCTTGGTCATGTTGCTCAGCGATGCAGGCACCATCAAAGATGTCATTTTGTTCCCTACTCTTCGACCAGAGGCGAAATAACGATGAGCACCACACACGCATGGGGCGTTGGCATTGCCACCGTTGCCGCAGACGGAACCACACTCGATACCTACTTCCGCCACCTCGGTTGGGGTGAAGCTGTTCCTGCAGGAACGCCAACCGAATCACCCACCCATACCGACCCGCGACGCGGTGTTGCACTTGTTCCCATTGCGCTCGCAATCGACACCACAGCAGCACCAGCGAGTGCAAGCGACGTGTACTTGCGGTTGCATCTGCTGTCGCATCGACTTGCCAAGCCACGCACCGTCAACCTAGATGGCGCATTTGGTTTGCTCGCCAATGTCGCTTGGACATCCATCGGACCAGTTGCACTCGATGCCCTTGAAGATGTGCGCTACAACCAACTGAAGCAAGGCATCCAACTGGTAGTCAATGGCGTCGACAAGTTCCCGCGTATGACTGACTATGTGGTGCCAAGTGGCGTGCGAATTGCCGATGCCAGTCGCGTTCGACTTGGTGCTCACCTAGCGAGTGGCACCACGGTGATGCATGAAGGATTCTGCAACTTCAACGCAGGAACACTTGGTGCATCCATGGTGGAAGGACGCATCTCTGCTGGAGTTGTCGTTGGCGATGGCTCCGATATTGGAGGCGGCGCCTCAATCATGGGAACACTTTCTGGAGGCGGAAAAGAAATGGTCACCGTTGGCGAAAAGTGTTTGCTTGGCGCGAACAGCGGTCTTGGTATTTCACTGGGCAACAACTGCATTATCGAAGCAGGTTTGTATGTCACCGCTGGTACACAGGTGAAATTGCCAGACGGTGCAGTGGTGAAAGCCCGTGAACTCTCTGGCGCAAATGACTTGCTCTTTCGCAGAAACAGCCTGACGGGTGCAGTTGAAGTGGTGCAGCGCACCGGCAGCTGGGGCGGACTCAACGCCGCATTGCACAAAAACTAGGCATAGCCTGACGTGATGACGTTTGATGATTTCTACGCTCTCGTAGTGGCGCGTCGCACTCAACTGGTGATGGACCAGGAACGCGATGTCGATATCGATCTGATCAACACTCTGTGCCGAACTGCCGCATGGGCGCCAAACCATCAGCAAACATGGCCCTGGTTGTTTGGAGTATTCACTGGCGAAGGTCGCCGTGGTCTTGGCGAAGTAACCGCAGAAGCGATGCAACGCAATGGCGACACCGAATTGAAAGTGACAAAGACTCGCACGAAGTACATGCGCTCACCCGTGCTGCTTGTTGTTGGCACCGCCCAGGGTGAATCCGAATTGCAAACGCAAGAAAATCGTGATGCGGTTGCCGCCGGAATCCAGAACCTCTTACTTGGTGCAACGGCGATGGGGCTTGGCAGTTTTTGGTCTAGTTGCCCAAAGGGTGCAAACGATGATGTAGCAAAACACTGCGGTTGGCCCGAAGGCACGCACATCACCGCAATGATTTACTTGGGATGGCCAACACGCACATTACCCGAACGCGAACGACCAGAGCCGGCGATCACCTACTTCAACTCATGATCAAGGGCCATCCGCAACCAGTTGTTCGTCGTGCAACTTCAGAGCGCTCCACACGCAATGCGGCAGCCATTCTTAAAGCAATTACCCAAGAATGTATTGCCAACGGATTAGACGGAATCGTTGCAAGCTCGGTTGCAAAACGCGCAGGTCTCACAACGGGTGCTGTGTACAGTCGCTTTGAAAACAGTGACGAAATGTTGATTGCCCTGTGGGAAAATGTCGTCGCCCCACAGTTCCAGACTTACTTTGTTGACACCATTACCTCTATCAATTCAGCAACTTCCATCACGGAACAAACCGAGATCGTCGGCCAGCTAGAAAAACCATCGCGCGTTGTTTCGCTTGGTGCCGAGTTTTTGGTTGTTGCTCAACGCAATGAAGTTGTTGGAGAAGTAGTGATTCCTCAAATCAGCACTTGGCTGAGCCACGCTGGGCTGCACCAACGCAATACCGCTATCAAGAAGGCCGGCGTTGCGCTAGGAGCGTCAATTGCTGTCGGTTCGGCACTGCGATCCTTCATCACAGGAACCAATGCAGGAATGCCCATCATTACAGAAAGCATTCGCAGTTCAATCAGTGCGGCAACGCCGACATCATCGCCACGCAAGCGACTTGGGCCAGCACTCTCCCGATCCAACACCGAAGTTCCATTGCGCGATGCGCTGATTAATGCAACTGCTGAAGTAATGAGCAAAACCGGCTTCACGAGCGCAACCATTTCTCGCATTGCACGCAAATCTCAGGTAACCAGCGGCTCAATTTACAATTTCTATCCCGACAAAGAAGCCCTCATGAGCGACGCAGTGCGCGAGCTGATGCACCTCACTCAGCGTCAAACTCTTGAAGCAAAGCGAACCGCTGCAGCGGCGAACGAGCAAAACTTTGGTCTGACCGATGCATTTGACTTTGCGTTATATCCAGAGCGAACCACTTGGTTGAGATTTCGCCAAGAGTGCATCATTGCCACACGACATCACAAAAAAACGCATAAAGAAATGCGCAAAGTAGTTGCCGAGCAAGAGGAGGCAATGGCGATGTCGTTTCCCAACATTGATCGCGAGTTGATCAACCTGGTGAGCACCGGCGAACAGATTATTGGTTACGGATTCAGTGCCCTTGTGGGCTACACCAACCAACTTGAGTCATGCGACTTTGACGCCGTCATGGTGCAAGTGGCCAAGCAAAACAGCCTCTAAGTCTCAGCCTGGGCGATACACGCCAAAAACGTCGCGCAATGCGTCGCTTACTTCGCCAAGCGTTGCACTAGCCCGCAGGGCTTCTTTCATTGGGTGCAACACGTTGCCAGCCCCTTTTGCGACTTCGCGCAAGGCTTCGAGTTTTGCTGCAACCAACGCCATGTCGCGGTTGGCTTTGTACTTCGTAAGGCGTTCGACCTGACCTTGTTCCAAACCAGGAATTGGCGGCGTAATTTTTGGCTCTGGCTCGTTGTCCACCGTGAACTTGTTGACGCCAACCAACACGCGAGTCTGATCGTCGATTGACTTGGTGTAGCTGTACGCGGCTTCTTCAATTTCATCCATCTGGAAGCCAGCTTCAATGGCCTGCACTGCCCCGCCCATCTCGTCGATGCGCGCAATGTATTCATATGCCAAGCGCTCAACTTCATTCGTGAGCGATTCAACAAAGTATGAACCAGCAAGAGGGTCTGGTGTATCGGTTACGCCGCTTTCATAACCAATGATCTGCTGCGTGCGCAATGCAATGCGCGCAGCTTCTTCTGTTGGCAAGCTGAGTGCTTCGTCGTATCCGTTCGTGTGCAGGCTTTGCGTTCCGCCCAACACTGCAGCCATACTTTGCACCGCCACACGCACCACGTTGTTTAGCGGCTGCTGCGCGGTAAGTGTTGAGCCACCAGTTTGCGTGTGGAAGCGCATCAGTTTGCTCGCTTCCTTCTTGGCACCAAAACGATTGGTCATGATGTCGTGCCACATGCGGCGACTCGCGCGGAACTTGGCTACTTCTTCAAAGAAGTTGTTGTGACCGTTCCAGAAGAAGCTGAGACGTGGACCAATGTCATCCACATCGAGACCGGCATCAATTGCTGCTTGCACGTATGCAATGGCATTCGACAACGTGAACGCGAGTTCTTGTACTGCGGTGCTTCCTGCTTCACGAATGTGATAGCCGGAAATGGAAATGGTGTTCCACTTCGGAACATTTTGCGAGCAGTATTCAAAAATATTGGTGATGATGCGCATTGAAGGCTTTGGCGGATACACGTATGTTCCGCGCGCGATGTATTCCTTCAAGAGGTCGTTCTGAATGGTTCCGCTAATTGCCGTGCTCGGCACACCGCGCTCTTCTGCAACCAACTCGTACATCAACAGCAAAATTGACGCAGTTGAGTTGATGGTCATTGACGTCGTTACTTTGTCGAGTGGCAAGTCGGCAAGTAGGGTGCGCATGTCATCAAGTGAGTCGATGGCAACACCAACTTTTCCTACTTCTCCTGCAGAACGTGCGTGATCACTGTCGTAACCCATTTGCGTTGGCAGGTCGAACGCACAACTCAGTCCGGTTTGGCCGGCCTCAAGCAAAAACTTAAACCGCTGATTGGTATCGGCAGCACTACCGAAACCCGCGTACTGACGCATGGTCCACAACCGATCACGGTGCATGGTTGGGTACACGCCGCGGGTGTAGGGCGGTTGGCCTGGTATACCGAGCGCGGTTGCCGGGTCGAAGCCGCCCAATGATTCTGCGGTGTACAGCGGGTTGACGGTGATGCCAGAGTCGGTTTGGCGCTCGCGAGGGGTTTCAGCCATGGGTCTAGGTTACGAGATCGGGTCCAATTTCGGGTGTGGCTAGCCTTGAGATATGACCGCAACCCATGACGACACCCGCATGATTGACGGCGTGCAATTGATGCCACGAGAAGTGGCCTCGATTGGACGCCCAACATATAGCAACGTGGAAGACGAGCGCCGAGCGCGCAAGATTGGACTCGCCGCCGCACTTCGTGTGTTTGGTCGCCTGGGCTACGGCGAAGGTGTTGCCGGCCACATCACCGCGCGTGACCCCGAGTTCACCGACTGCTTCTGGGTAAACCCATTTGGTAAAAGCTTCCGTCACATGAAGACAAGCGACTTGATTTTGGTTAACCATGACGGCGAAGTGGTGTACGGAACACAGCCAGTAAACCGCGCAGCGTTTGTGTTGCATGCAGCGATTCACAAAGCACGACCTGAAGTGATCGGCGCAGCACACGCACACTCCACGTACGGCAAAGCGTGGGCTTCACTTGGTCGCAAACTTGATCCCATCACACAAGATGCGTGCATATTTTATGACGACCACACTGTCATCTCGGAACAAGGTGGAAAAGTGGTGTTTGAAGTTGCAGCAGGTGAAGAATTCGCTTCACTCTTCCCCACAGGAAAAGCCGCTATTCACCAGAACCACGGCCTGTTCACCGTTGGCACCACGGTTGAAGCAGCAGCATTTTGGTTTATCACGATGGATCGCAGTTGCCAAGCACAGTTGCTTGCTGAAGCTGCAGGAACACCAAAACTCATTCCACACGAATCGGCGTTGTACACCCAACAACTCACGGGGTTTGCCGAGGCTGGCTGGTTCCAGTTTCAACCGTTGTTCCAGGAAATTTGCGCAACAGATCCTGATTTATTCGATTGAGCGGTAACGCAACTCACACTTCGCAGAGCTCTCTACGAACCCGGGTTGGCGGATTACCGCCAGAAGTGTTCTTCATCTGCTCTGCGAGTGCGCAATACCTTGGCGCAGTCATTGCCTTTCGACTATTTGATGAACTCGCACCAGCCAGCGTTGCCTGGCTTCGCGTGATTGCTGCTGCACTGATTCTGCTGGTCTTTTCTGCACCGCGAATGTTGCGCCAAGGCAAATGGTCTCGTGCCGAACTAGTTTCGGCCGCAACATTTGGTATTGCTGTTGCATTCATGAACCTCACGTTCTATTTGGCGATTGCACGATTGGATTTAGGCAAAGGTGTGGCCATTGAGTTCATAGGGCCGATCATTGTTGCTGCGCTGCAAACCAAAACGCGACGCAATGCAATCGCCCTGGTGCTTGCAACCATTGGCGTATTGGTGCTGTCGGGTTTTGAGTTGGGCAACGAGCCGCTCGGGCTGCTGTACATCTTCCTCGCCTCTGCATTTTGGGCTTCATACATTGTGATCGGTGCAAAAGTTGCACAACTGAATCGCGGTGTATCTGGCCTGGGAGTTGGACTCGCAATTGGTGCCGTGGTGATTGCTCCGTTTGGTGCACCACAGAGCGGACCAGCGTGGAGCTCTGTCAGCATCTTGTTTGCGTGCTTACTTGTTGGATTGTTTTCTAACGCACTTGGCTACGGAATAGAGCAAACTATCCTGCGTAAAATTCCCGTGCGCCGTTTTTCTGTATTACTTGCATTGCTTCCCGTTACTGCAGTGGTCTTTGGATTTTTCTTTCTTGATCAAACACCAACACTGATTGATGTGCTTGGTATTTCACTCGTGCTCGGAGGCGTCATCGCACAGCAACGCGATGTCTTGCCCGCAGCGAGTGAAACCGCGTAAATAACGCTTCAGAGGTGACCTAACTCTGCCGATACATCTCGGTAGACTGAACCGAAGCCATTGAGGAGATTTCTCAGCATGCGCATCCCCCACAAGATTTCTGCAGTTGTTTGCGTTCTCGCTCTCACGACTACGGTGCTGGCATCAGTCGTTGCCCCCGTGCGCGCCGACGGCGGTCAGCTCCCTGTTGCCATCCAGATCGAAGGCCGCGGATATGGACATGGCCGCGGTATGAGCCAGTACGGCTCATACGGATACGCAACGGTGTACGGATGGTCGTGGGACCAGATTCTCAACTTCTACTACGGCGGTGCCACGGGTAACACTCTCGGTTCACTTGCCGACCCAGGACAAGAAATGACCACCTGGCTAAGTTCCATGAACAACTCCCAGACGGCTGTGATCACCGACAGCAGCAACGCGCTGTTCCTGCAAGACCCGGTGCCAGGCCGAACCTGGACATCGCTTGTTGCTCGCGAAATTGCCAATCGCGTCTATCGCGTATGGGGAACCCAGGAACGCCGTTGTGCTTCGTCTGGCGTTGACCCAGCAGCAGAAGGCTACATGCTCATTGGTGACGTGCAAGAAGTTGCCTCATTCACTACCACCGTTGGCACAGACCCGGCCGCAGCGCCAGACCAACTCATTGGATTATGCGAACCCCGAGCAGGCACTACTCGATTCAAAATCCGCTACTACCGTGGCGAAATTCGTGCCGTCAATAATTCGCGCGGCGAAAATCGAACGATCAACGCAACATCAATTGAAAGTTATCTGCGTGGTGTCGTACCACGAGAGTCTCCAGCAGAATGGGGCGCTGCTGCCGGTGGCGCTGGAATGAATGCCCTTCGTGCGCAAGCAGTAGCAGCACGTTCATACTCGGCAACAGAAAATCGCTACGCCGGTCTTGCACGCACCTGCGATACACAGAATTGTCAGGTGTATGGCGGCGCAATGCTGCGTGAGTCGATCAACGCAACCCCATTAAGCCTTGAACACCCGTACACCGACCAGGCCATTGCAGAAACCGCTGGAGTTGTGGTGATGACGCCAAAGGGCTTGCCATCGCGCACCGAGTTCACATCCAGTAACGGCGGCCGCACTGCAGGCGGCACCTTCCCCGCCCAAGCCGACCCTGGCGACTTGGCAAGCGACCCCGTCAACTCGTTACTCGTATGGACACGTGTGTTTTCAGCTGCAGCAATACAAGCCAGATACCCATCAATTGGCACGCTCGTTTCGGTTGTCACTAATCACGATGGCCTTGGTGGTGACTGGAATGGATATGCAACATCAGTCAATATCAACGGAACCGCAGGAACCGTGACCGTAAGTGGTTGGACATTCAAGACCACGTTCGACATTCCGGCACCATGGTTTGAAACAACCAGCATTGTTGGCCCAGCATTTGATGCAGCACCAGTGGGATCGTTCCTATTCATTGGTGACTCAGTCGGTGAAAGCATCAAGGCCGAATTCAATGCATCGGTACTACCTGCGTATCCATCAATGAATTATCAGGCGCTTGCAAACCGCTGCATGGTTGGCCCGAGTTGCGTTGCTGCTGCAATCGGCCAACCCGATGCAACGTCAATTATCAATTCACTCGCTCCCGAGCAATACCCAAATGTCGCCATTATTCAACTGGGCTACAACGATGACCCCAACACCTTGCAATCAGACGTGGATCAAGTAGTGAACGCACTCAACGCACGTGGCGTGCAACGTGTGGTGTTTATCAATTTGTCGACGCGGCGCTCGTCACGCGACTATGGGCTCTCTAACGCAGTGCTTGCCAATGCGGCAAACAGCTACCCCAACGTTTCAGTACTCGACTGGAACGCCGCAAGTAGTGACCCATCGCAGAATCGCTGGTTCCGCGACGATGTCCACCTGACCAATACCGGTCGTGCGCAATTTGCTTTGTTCATTCGCAATCAACTCGATGCGCTACGCGCCGACGGCACCATTGCCAGTGGAACGGCAACCATTGTTCCACTGGGTGTTCCGATGGCCCGAGGCGATCGAGGCAACATTGTAAAAGTATTGCAACGGCAACTGAACACGTACTTCAACCTGCCAAAGAAGAAGCGCATGAGAGTCGATGGTGTGTTTGGTCCTGGCACAGTGAAATGGGTCCGTCAACTTGAAACAAATAATGGTTTCCCCGTTGATGGGATTGCGGACGAGGCGGTACTTTCCGTACTGAGTATCGACCCTGCAATTTTCACACTCAATAGAGGAACGAGGCATGCAACGGTGGCAACTGCACAAACCGCACTCGCCCGCGTCTTGAAGGTAAGAGTCAAGGTGGATGGTGTGTTTGGAACGGGAACACTTCGCTTAGTGAAACGTTTTCA
>JAURJB010000012.1 GCA_030832455.1 Acidimicrobiales bacterium | reverse complement strand
TGCGGGAATTGATCCGCAGCCACTTGCTATTGGCGCAAACTGCGGAGTCGGGGCATCAGACATTGTGGTCTCGGTTTCAGAGATGTCGGCGTTTTCAACGCCAGTGGTATCGAAGGGCAACTGCGGAGTCCCGAAGTTTGTGGGCACCACCATTACCTATTCGGGAACTCCTGAACTGATGGCCACATATGCCGAATTGGCAATTGATGCTGGTGTGCGCATTGTTGGCGGATGTTGCGGCAACTCGCCGGAACATGTTGCGTCAATGCGTAAGGCGATTGATGGTCATACACGCGTTAGCGCGCCAAGTGTTGAACAGATTGTGAGCCAACTTGGGCCGCTTACCAATACGGTGCCAGGACAAGCCGACACTTCCGAGAGAGATTCCAGACGGCGACGAAAGCCCAAGTAACTGTCAGTTTCCTTCGCGTCTGGTTGATCTGGTAGAAATATGGCTGACGCCGGGGGGGCGTTCTCGGAATATTGTCCGAGCTCACACTTAGGGGAAATGGGGAAACATGAATTCCAGCGAAATTGAAAACTCGGGACTATCTCGACGACATTTCATTCAAGGCCTTGGCTCTGCTGCGATTGCAGCAGGCGTGATGTCAACCAGTTCAATCAATGCACTGGCCGCACCATTCGCAATTAAAAAAGGTGGAGTGTTAAAAATTGGAGTTGTAGGCGGTGCAAACGATCTATTCGATGCCAACTACATCGTGGCAAAAGCAGACCAGGCTCGTTTGATGTCAACATTTGAGACGTTGCTGACGTTTAACGAAAAGTTTCAGCCGGTGACGACAAACGGACTCGCAGAATCGGCAAAAGCAAATAGCCCGACAAAGTACACCATCAAGTTGCGCAAGGGCGTGAAATTCCATGATGGTTCATTGCTCAGCGCAGATGATGTAATTGCATCATTTAAGCGCCTGCTTGATCCGGCAATTAAGACCACAGGAAAGCCACTTCGCACGTTCCTTGACCCAAGCGGATTGGTCAAAATTGACAATCTCACAGTTGAGTTCAATTTGAAACTACCTAACGTTGACTTCTTAGCAACACTTGCCGGATACACCTATGCAATTTCGAAGGCTGGGTACGACGGAAAGAACCAAATTGGTACAAGCGGGTATAAACTGGTGAGCTTCACACCTGGTCGTGAAAGTGTTCATAGGCGCTTTAATGATTATTGGGACGCAAAAAACGTACACCTCAATGAAGTACGTATTATTGACTTCGCAGACAAGACCGCTTTGGTCAATGCATTAATTGCGAAGCAAATTGACGTTGCAGTTGACATTCCATTTGAGCAATTCAAAACGCTCAAATCGAAGAAGTATTTGAATGTCGTAGAAAACTCAGCAGGCGCATGGCTGGCATTTTGTATGCGGATCGACATCAAGCCATTTGATGACAACAATGTTCGTCAGGCACTCCGTTTGCTTGTTGACCGCAAGCAAATGCTCAATCGAGTGCTTTCGGGTCACGGCAAGATCGGAAACGATCTCTACGGATATATTGATGCAAACTACAATGCAAATGCATATCCACAGCGCCAGCAAAATGTTGCTGCAGCAGTTGCACTGTTGAAAAAGTCTGGTTATTCCAAGTCCAAACCGTTGCGTGTCGAGCTTACCGCACCAGATGACACCTCTGGATTGGTGCTGATGATTCAGACACTTGCCGAACAAGCCAAAAAGACCGGCGGTGTAGTCATCATTGATGCCAAGGTCATCGACGGCGGAACTTACTGGAGCAGCAAGGGTCAGTACATGAATACTGGCTTCTACACAACGTATTGGTCGGGTCGTTCTTACCTTGCTCAAGCCGCTGCATCTATGGACACCTATCCAGAAACTAAGTTCCCACCAGCGAACAGTAAATTCCGCAAGGACTACGAGTTGGCATCAGGAACCATTAACGCTAAGAAGCGTCGCGAAATCATTGCTCGTATGCAGAAAGAAGAATTCGAAAAGGGTGGTTATATTATTCCGTTCTTTAACAATTTTGCTGATGCATATTCAACAAAGGTTGTAGGTGTCGTCAAGCGTCCGGCTCAGTTGAACATGGACTACTACGCGCACGGGTTCAAGTACATTTCGTTGGCCTGATCCTTATTCTAAAATTCACTGTAAACCACCGCCCACTTCTCGTGGGCGGTGGTTTGATATCTAGGGTAGGTTAAGTGAAAACTTCGATTTTGAAATTCATTGTTAAGCGAATACTTCTCGGAGTAATGACGCTATTTATCGTTTCGCTCCTCATTTTTGCTGTTACACAGGCATTACCTTCAGACCCTGCAGAGGCGATTCTGGGAAGGGAGGCCACCCCTGAAGCGCTTGCTGCATTGCGTGCTGAGTATGGTCTTGATAAGCCGCTGGTCAGCCAGTACACGCATTGGCTCGGTGGTGTAATTACGGGCGATCTCGGCACTTCGTATGCCACGATGACGCCCGTCAGCGAGTACATCAGCCCGCGTGTCAGCGCATCATTCTTTTTGCTGTTGATTGCAGCGCTGGGTTCAATTCCGTTGTCCATCGTGATTGGCGCGAATGCGGCGTTGCGACGCGATGGAAAATTTGACACATCGTCGTCATTGATTTCGTTGATTCTTGCTGCAATGCCTGAATTCGTTGTTGGCACGATCTTGACCGTTATTTTTTCTACAACCATTTGGCAGGTTCTGCCTGCCGTTACGTATTTAGAGGTAGGTGCGCCGCCGTGGAGCGATATAAAAGGTCTCGCACTACCTGTGCTCACCTTGCTTATTGCTGTTACCCCTTATGTGTCGCGAGTAATGCGAGCGGCGATGGTGGAGGTTCTAGAAAGTGATTATGTTGAAATGGCTCGCTTGAAAGGAATGAACGAACGAACTGTGCTGTGGCGTCATGCAATGCCCAATGCGGTGGGTCCTGCATTTCAGGTAATCGCGCTCAATCTTGCCTATCTTGCGGGTGGAGTGATCATTGTGGAGCGTTTGTACAACTTTCCAGGAATTGGCAGTGCCCTCGCAGACGCAGTACGGTCTCGCGATCTTCCCGTTATTCAATATCTTGCGCTGATTATTGCTGGGGTCTACGTCATCACCAATTTACTTGCCGACATTGGCACCGTGCTTGTGACACCACGACTGCGGACGAGGCTGTCATGAACACAACGCTTGTTGAGGCGAATTTTGTCGATGAGCGTCCGCCTGGTCTTTTCCGACAGGCCTTGAAGTTGCGACGCACGCAAGTAGGTGTAGTTCTCTCAACCTTGTTGATTACGGTAGCACTAATCGGCCCCTTCATCGCACCATTCGGTAGCACGGAGTATGTCGATATGCCGAACACACTTGATGTTCCGGGAACATTGCTGGGAACCGATTACTTCGGCCAAGACGTGTTGTCGCGATTTCTTTTCGGCGGAAGAACAATCCTGATTCTTGCGGTAATTGCGACAAGCATCGGCATCACTCTGGGAACCACTTTGGGCTTAACTGCTGCATATTTGCGTGGTCGCTATGACGAAATAATCATGCGCGCTCTCGATGTGGTGTTGTCGTTTCCTCAAGTGCTGCTGTCACTGGTCGTCATTTCAATGTTTGGCCCAAGCAATGTGCTCATCATTTGCACCGTCGGTTTATCAACAACTCCAAGAATCGCTCGCATTATCCGCGGTTCGGCGATCGGCGTTGTAGAACGCGATTTTATTTCTGCTGCTGAGGCGATTGGCGAAACGCGTAAGCGAGTGGTTTTTTCCGAGGTACTTCCCAACGTCACATCGGCGTTGCTCGTTGAAATGAATCTTCGCTTGACGTATAGCGTTGGCCTTATTGCGTCTCTCGCATTTCTCGGGTTCACTCCAGAACCCAATGCGGCTAACTGGGGGCTCATGATTCAGGAAAATCGGGTTGCACTCACCGAACAGCCGTGGGGAGTTATTTTGCCGACGATGGCTCTTGCTCTGATGACGATCGGTACAGGTCTAATCGGTGATGGCTTGTCGCGAGTGTCTGCAGGTATTGATCGGGGTGGAAAAGGTGAATAGCGGATTGCGCATTATCAATTTGCGTTTGAATGTTGCCGCAACCGGCAATGACATCGTCGACGAAGTCAACTTGACTATTGAAAAAGGTCGAGTGCTTGGTCTTGTTGGTGAGTCGGGTTCGGGAAAAACCACGGTTGGGCTCGCTGTGCTCAGCCATGCTCGTCGTGGAGTGGAAATAGCGCACGGCGAAATTTATTGTGCCGGAACTGAAGTTTTAGGGCTCGACGCGGATGCAAAACGAAGAATACGAGGCGAGTTGGTTTCGTACGTGCCGCAGGATCCTGCATCGTCATTGAACCCAGCTTTGCGCATAGGCGTGCAGTTAATGGAGGTACTGGAAGTTCATGATTTTGGTGGATCTTCAGAGGCTCGTAAGGCTCGAATTAAAGAGATGATGGCCGAAGTATTGCTGCCAACTGATGACCAATATCTAGAGAGATATCCTCACCAGCTCTCGGGTGGTCAACAGCAGCGAGTTGGTTTAGCGATGGCGTTTGCCTGCAGGCCATCTGTCATAGTGCTAGACGAGCCAACAACGGGTTTAGATGTATCAACTCAGGAACATGTATTAAAAACGATTCGACAACTGACGCGTGACCACGGAGTTGCGGCTTTGTATATCACTCACGATCTGGCAGTAGTGGCCGACCTTGCCGATGACGTTGCGGTGATGTATGCGGGCCGAGTGGTGGAGCAAGGCGAGGTTGCAGAAATTTTTGGAAATCCAGCACATCCCTATACGCGACACCTTGTAGCCGCGGCACCAGACATCGCTGGCAAGAAACAGATTGTTGGTCTTTCCGGTCGGGCTCCCTCGCCTGGGAAGAGGCCAACGGGTTGCTCGTTTGCGCCGCGTTGCGAGCTTGCTGCTGACGAATGTCGGGAAGCATTCCCACCGAACGTAAGAATTTCTGATGCGCACTCGGCTGCATGCATCAAGATCGGTAAGCGCGGGGAAACGGCAACGCAGACTTCTCCAACCATTCAATCTGTGAGTCAGGGCGATGTAATTATTGAAGTGCGCAATGTGAGCGCCGGTTACTCGGGAACAACGGTGGTGCACGATGTTTCACTGACTTTGCGTAAGGGAGAATGCCTTGCGCTTGTTGGTGAGTCAGGGTCGGGAAAAACAACGGTGTCGCGAGCGATTGGTGGACTTCACCGAGAGTGGACCGGATCAATCCTGCTCAATGGAGTGCCGTTGAGGTCTGCTGCGCGACAGCGATCAGTGGAAGATCGTCTCGGAATTCAGTATGTATTCCAAAATCCCTACGGTTCGCTTAACCCGCGGAGAACAGTGGGTGATTCAATTGCTCGTCCGCTGTTGATCGCGGGTATTTCTAAGTCTGCATCGAGAAGTCAGGTACTCGATGTACTCGACAAAGTCAATTTGCCTAATTCATACGCAAATAAATTTCCAGATCAGTTATCTGGCGGTGAGCGTCAGCGTGTTGCAATTGCACGAGCATTAGTGAGTAATCCACAGGTACTGGTGTGCGACGAGGTGACAAGTGCGCTTGATGTGTTGGTTCAGGCTGCAATAGTAGATCTCCTTGGCAATCTCCGAAAAGATCTTGGTCTTTCCATGTTGTTTGTTACACACAATTTGCCGCTCGTTCGCAGTATCGCAGATCATGTCGCTGTGATGTCTGAAGGTCGAATTGTTGAAGTAGGACCATCTGAATCGGTTATCGGTGACCCGCAGCAGCAATACACAAGAAATCTCATCACTGCCACTCCAAGCATTGAGAGGTCTCTGCTTTGAGTCGAAAAATGTTTGTTGCACCGGGTTTTGAACTGGTAGCAAAAGTGTTCGACAAGTATCACGGTGCGGGGAAGGCGGGCGCCTCCTTTGCTGCAACGCACAAGGGCAAGCAAGTTGTTGATCTGTGGGGTGGTGTTCGCAGTGATGGAACACCGTGGACCGATGAAACAATTTGCATCATCGCCTCAGGCACAAAGGGCATTTGTGCCGTTGCAATCATGATGTTGGTCGAACGCGGCTTACTCGACCTCGAAGCGCCAATCCAATCTGTATGGCCAGAATTTGCCGAAGGTGGCAAGGGCCTGGTGACTATTGGTGACTCGCTGGCCCATGTCGCCGGCGTGCCAGGCCTTGAGCGGTCGATCAGTGTCGAAGAAATCCAAGACCCAGTGTTGATGGCGCAATATGTTGCCGCCCAGCATCCAATCACGCCGATCGGGGTTCCGTCATACCATGCAACTACCTACGGTTGGATCGCGAGTGAGTTGCTGCGTCGCGTAGACGGCCGAAGCATGGGCACGTTTGTTCGTGAGGAGATTGCTGGTCCACTGCAACTTGATGTGCACATCGGCGTGCCAGATTCTGAGTTGCATCGAGTTGGAGAAATGACTCGCTCCGATAACTACAACTACTCCGCAATGATCGGCGATGATGTTGATCCGCGCTTGCAACATGTGTATGGGTTGGTGCCACCCGAGCGCGGGTCGTTGATGTTCGCAAAGTCAGAGTTTCCTGGTGGTGGTGGAATAGCTAACGCGTATGCCATGTCGCGGTTGTACGCGATGTTGGTGAATGGTGGCGAGCTCGACGGTGTGCGTCTGTTGAAGCCTGAAACCATAGAGATTGCGCGACGTCAGCGTTCAGTGGGCAACGACCCGCTATCGGGTCGATTGCTGCGGTTTGGGGTGGGATTTGAATTAAACCCCAATCCCTCGCGCTTGGGAATGGATGAACAGGCATTTGGCCACACGGGTGCTGGGGGGTCTACACATGGCGCGTGGCCAAGTTTGCAGGGCAGTTTTTCGTATACGATGCGCGAATTTCAGTCAGAGAACGCTGACAGTCGTGGCATCGAGCTTCTCGATGTGCTCGATGAGTGCATGTCAAGACAAGAAAAACTGTCGAAGTAAACGTTACTTGCCCTTCCACACAGGGTCTCGTTTTTCGGCAAATGCATTTGGCCCTTCTAACGCATCTTCTGAATTGATTGCCTTGATATACGTATCATTCTTGCGCATTGCAACGTAGCTATCGGCAATGTTTAAGTCTTCGGTGACACGCATGATGTCGAGAACCGCAGCGATGCTTAGTGGGGCAGATACGCAGATCTCGGCAGCAAGTGCACGTGCAGTATCCATAAGCTCGGCGCTAGGGGCAACTTTGTTTACGATTCCCCAACTCTTTGCCTCCTCAGCGGATAAGCGACGACCGCCGAAGATGACTTCATTGGCTAATTGACGTGGTAGCAATCGCGGTAAGCGAATCGAACCTGCATCAGGCAGAACACCTACTCGCGTTTCGGGAAGAAAGAATTGTGCATGGTCCGCAGCAACAATGAAATCCGCCGACATCGCGATTTCGAATCCGCCACCGACGGCCATTCCGTTTACGGCAACGATGATTGGTTTTGGACGATGCTTCAGTTCGGGAAAGCCACCGAAGCCTCCTGCACCGTAATCCGACTCGAATGATTCGCCGTCTGCTGCGCTACCCAAATCCCAGCCTGCGGAGAAGAACTTTTCGCCACCACCGGTAAGTATTGCTACGCGTTGTACTGGGTCGTCCATAAAGGCGACGAATGTATTGCTCAGCTCGCGACTGGTTGCGGCATCAATTGCATTGGCTTTTGGGCGATCAAGGGTGATCTCGAGCACCTTGCCGTCAAGCGAAGTGGTGGTGTGAACGGCCATGGGGTTATTTCTCCTCAATGATTAACGCATCAACTGCAATTGCTGATGTGGTGGTGGCAAGTACTGGATTTAGTTCAACTTCTGCAAGGGTTGAGCCAACAACGCTTGTTTGCAATGTGAGTATTACTGAGACCAGTGCATCAATATTGGCTGCAGGTTTACCGCGATAGCCATTGAGGATCGGAGCAATGCGCAGTCGTTGCAGTGCTGCGCGGATGTCGTCGGCAGTTGCGGGTGCAAGCATGCACTGCGTGTCGCGCCACAGTTCGGTGAGCACCCCACCTGCGCCTACCGTAATGAGCCAACCAAGTGGGGCAGAGCGCCGAATGCTCACCAGCACTTCGGCGACGATTTCTGTGACGGTTTGCTCTACTAAAAACTCGGCTAACCCGGCAGGCATGGAATTGAGTGATGCAACGAGTTGCTCAGCGTCGCGCAAGCCAACAGCCACAGCACCTGCTTCGCTCTTGTGGGCTAGCCCAAGACCCTTCAACGTGATGGGGAAGCCAATGCGCTGAGATTCAGAAACCACCGAATCACGCGAGCATCGAATACCTTGCGGAACGGGTACGCCCCATGAGGCAAGCATGGTTTTGCTATTCGCTTCATCGACCAACGCGGTGTCGCCTGGTGCGGTAACTGCGTCGGGAAGTGGCAACGGAGCGTGTGTGCCGAGCCATGCTGAGCGGTCAAGAGCCACCAGTGTTTCGCGTAATCCCTGAGCGGCGTTCAGGCCAAGGGCCATGATCGATGTGCGCATGCTTTCAGAGAAGCACTCTGGCAAGGTGGCTACACAAACGCCTCGTCGGCCAGTTGCTTGTGCGGCATCGGCAAACGCTTCAGCTGCAACTAGCCAACTGCTTGCATCCTGATCATCGCGTGGTGGGGCATCAAGCAACAACAGCGTTGCATCATGGTCTCCGCGCATAGTTTCGCTAAAGGTTGCGGTCATGGCTGGCTTATCGCCCCACATAAACGTGTGATAGTCGAATGGGTTCCCAACATGCACTAGTTCGGTGAGTGTGGCTTCAATACGCGCAGTCTGTTCTGCAGGAAATGGGTCAAACTTCAAGTTCGTAAATTCCGACATGTCGGCAATCAGCGATGCTTCGCCACCCGAACAGGAAAGCGATGCAAGATGGTAACCACTGAGCACGCCACCGTTGTCGAGCATCTTGAGTGTTTCGACTAGTTCGGTGGGTGTTTCAACGGTTGCAACTGCGCAGCGATCAAATAAAGCGGCGTACGCCTGACGGTTGCCAGCTAGCGAGGCTGTATGCGAAGCAGCAATGAGTGCGCCTGCCTCGGATTTACCGGTTTGCAATGCAACGATGCGTTTGCCTTTGTTGTACGCCAATTGCGCAAGTTGAGCAAAACGAATTGGCTCGCGTACAGCCTCGATGAACATGCCGATTGCTGTCACGCGGTCATCATCAATAAATGACTGCAGTGCATCTTCAACACCACCACCAGCCTGATTGCCAACCGTAACCATGTATGCCATGTTCAATCCACGTTGTTGCATAGTGAGGTTGATGCCCACGTTTCCGCTTTGCGAAATGATTCCCACTCCGCGCTGTACGGGTAGGCAGCCGTGTTCGTCTGGCCAGAGTGCAACGCCGTCAAGTGCATTGATGTAGCCGTAACAGTTCGGGCCAAGGATCGGAAGCTCGCCGGCGCGACGCACGAGCTCGGTTTGCAACTCAACATCGCCCGATTCGGCAAACCCCGATGCGTAACACACTGCGCCACCGGCTGCCATTGCACTCAGTTGTGAAATTGCGTCAAGCGTGAGGTGGCGATTTACTGCAACGAATGCTGCGTCGGGAACACCTGGCAAATCTGCAAGCGATGCAAAGCAGGCAACTCCGTGCATGTCCTTTTTGGTTGGGTGAACAGGCCAGATCTTTCCGGTGTAACCAAGTTTTAAGCACTGCTCGACTACTCGCGCAGCAGGTGCACCACCAATCACAGCAATGCTGCGTGGGTTAAGCAAGCGCGACAGATCGGGCATTGTTGAACTCAGCCGCCGTACTTGCGAAGTAGCTGACGCGAAATGATGTGACGCTGAATTTCGCTCGTGCCGTCCCAAATGCGATCAACGCGAGTGTCGCGCCACATTCGCTCGAGAGGCAGTTCGTCCATCAATCCCATGCCACCAAATATCTGGATGGCTTCATCGGTAACAAACTGGCACATTTCACTCGCAAATACTTTCGCTATAGCCATTTCCGCGTCGTCAAACTTGCCATGAGCATCGTTCCAGGCAGCACGCAATGTCAACAACTCTGCGGCATCAAGTTGTGTCTGCATGTCGGCCAACTTGAATGACACGCCTTGGAACTTGCCAATCTGCTGACCGAATTGTTCGCGAGTGGATGCCCATTCAATGCTCATTTGCAATGCACGACGAGCGCGACCAACGCACACCGCTGCAACCTGCAAACGAGTGGAACCAAGCCATTCGTTGGCAACATCAAAGCCGCCATGTAGCTCGCCAAGAATCTTGCTTTCTGGAACTCGACAGTTATCAAAGTTGATGATTAGGTTGTGGTATCCAGAGTTCGAAACGCTGTTGTAGCCAGCAACTTTTTCGCAACCCGGGGTGTCGAAGTCCACCAAGAATCCGGTGATCTTTTTCTTCGGGCCCTTCGACGTCTGTTCCTCGGCAGTAGCTGCAAACAAGATGGTGTAGTCGGCAAGGTCGGCGTGCGAAATGAAGTGTTTCGTTCCGTTGATTACCCAGTCTTTGCCATCTTTCACTGCGGTGCACTTCATGCCGCGAACGTCAGAACCAGCGTCTGGCTCGCTCATTGCAAGACAATCAACTCGTTCTCCTGTGATGGTCGGAATGAGATACTCCTGAATTTGCTCGTCTTTGCACGCGCGCAAGATGTTTGATGGGCGAGCAACGATGTAATGCAGCGCATATGACGTTGCGCCAAACTCGCGGTCTACAAGAGTCGAATCAAATGAGTCAAGTCCGCCACCGCCGTATTCGGCTGGCATGTTGCATGCATAGATGCCAGCAGCGATTGATCGCTCTTTAATCTGCTTGACCAAGTCTGGAGGAACATTCCCAAGTTTTTCTACGAGCTCTTCGTGGGGAATCAGTTCCTTCTCGGTGAATGTGCGTGTGGTGTCAACAATTGCTTGTTGTTCGTCTGTCAGTTCAAAGTTCATGTAGTTCCTTTACTTGTGTTTGATTTTCATGACACGACCAACATTTTCTGGCGTTGGAACATGTTTGTGTGATTCGTAAACCGCATTCAATGCTTCTGCGACGTGGGGGAGAATCGGTGCGGACTTTCCCGCTTTCATGTCAACGTGCACCAACATTTGCTCGCAATTTGACAATCTTTTTCCTGATTCAGAATTGAACAACTCGTGATAAATGTGCATCCGCTTTGTATCAATGTCGAGAACCAATGTGGTGCAGTGCAGCGGTTGATCAAGGAATGCTTCATCCTCATACACAATGTGGGTTTCTACGGTGTAGAACGAATTACCTGCCGCACGGTATTCGTCGTTGTCACCGATGTAGGTAAACAAGGCATCGGAACCCCAACCCATTGCGGTCAGGTATGCGGCTTCAGTCATGTGACCGTTGTAGTCCACCCAGTCCTGCTCAACCTTGCAGGTATAAATATTGAGCGGGGCAGGAACCACGGTTCCAGGTGTCCACACCGCTGCGCTCATCGTTGCCTACTTTGCAGGCTTTTCGCCAACACGTCGGCCAATGCCAACTGGTTGAGGAAGCATTGCGTGTGCATCGCCTATTGGCTTCAACTTTGTCATCATTTCGCTGCCCATTGGCGACGACTTGCCAGTGTTGGTGTCCACATGCAAGAAGATGTGTTCTGCGGTAAATGCAACAACGCCGTCTTCGCGAACCACTTCAGACCACAGGTGGATGCGTTTCTCGTCGTACGACGCGACGCGGGTAAGCACCTTGATTTTGTCGCCTGAATGCGTTTGGTCGAGATAACGCGTGTGGCCTTCAACGGTGTAGAACGTTCGACCCGTTGCCAGGTACTCCGGTGTAAACCCAATCGCGCGGAAGAACGTGTCGCTTGCTTCGCTGGCAAGTTGTGAGTAACGCGAATCGTTGGTGTGACCGTTGTAGTCAGTCCAGTCGGCAGGAATAACCATCTCGTGCGAAACGGAAGGAGCAAGCGGGTCAAGCACAGGAACCGGTCCGCGACCAAAGAGCTCACGTTCGTATTCGGCGAGTACTTTTCCGGCACCATAGTTATTGCCACGCAATGCTTGGAACACCGAAACCAAACAGTCATCGCGAAGCGCTTCAAGCTCGCGAATGGTGGCGGTGCCAGCCTGATCGTCGCTTTGCGAAACAATCTTTTCCAGTAATACGTCATCAAGTTCTGGTACGTCCATCAACTTGGTCCATGGCCATTTCAGTGATGGTCCAAACTGTGCCATGAAGTGACGCATTCCTGCTTCGCCACCGGCAATGCGATACACCAAGAACGTGCCCATGAACGACCAGCGCAATCCGGGTCCAAAACGCATGGCATCGTCAATTTCTTCTGCAGTGGCAACGCCGTCATTTACCAACCACAATGCTTCGCGCCACAGTGCTTCCATCAAGCGGTCTGCGATGAAGCCGTCGATTTCTTTGCTCAACATCAGCGGCTTCATGCCAACTGCCGTGACTACTTCTTTTGCGCGCAATTTGGTTGCTTCACTCGTTAAGTCTCCACCACAAATTTCGGCAAGCGGCATGAGATACACAGGGTTAAAGGGGTGCACCACCACGAAACGCTCGGGATTCACCATGTCTTTTTGGATCTGCGTTGGCAGAAGCCCTGATGTTGATGAACCAAACACTGTGGTCGGTGATGCGGCTTTACTGGCTCGAGCGAGCAATTCCTGCTTCAGCTCGAGGCGTTCTGGTGCACTTTCCTGCACGTAATCAACATCTGTAACAGCCTCCTCAGGCGTGTTCACAAATGTGATGGTTCCTTCTTTGGGAAGGGGGGCAAGCGTCAGTTTGGAATATGCACGACGAGCATTCACCATGATCTCGTTCATTTTGCGAGTTGCCTGCGGGTCAATGTCATACAACTTCACGTCGACACCGTTCAGTACAAAACGTGCCGCCCATGCGCCACCAATTACTCCGCCACCGAGCAGGCCAACGGTGTTCAGACCAGGGATGTTGCTCATGTCGAGTCCTTAGGCGTGCTTGGTGAGCTTGAGTTTTTCGCGAACTTCCTGAGGGCCCATGATGGACACGTTCATGTTCTCGAGAATGTTGACAGCGCGCTCAACGAGTTTGCCGTTGGTGGCAAGTTCGCCGCGGTTCAGGTACAGGTTGTCTTCAAGACCAACGCGCACGTTGCCGCCGGCAAGTACCGACTGAGCAACGAATGGAATCTGCATGCGACCAATGGAGAACGCCGAGAACACAGCACCTTGCGGAATTTGATTGACCATTGCCATGAAGGTGTTCGGATCGTCTGGTGCGCCGTATGCAATGCCCATGCACAACTGGATCATCACTGGATCATCGAGCAGGCCTTCCTTCAACAAATCCTTCACCATCACCAAGTGGCCGGTGTCAAATACTTCTAGCTCTGGACGAACTCCGAGGTCCTGCACAATTTTTGCCATCTTGCGTAACACGCTTGGTGTGTTCGTCATGATGTAGTCGCCACCGCTAGAGAAGTTCATGGTGCCGCAATCGAGCGTGCAAATTTCTGGGAGTAGGCGAGTGACGTGATCGAGGCGTTCTGTGGAACCCACCATGTCGGTGCCAGCAGCGAGTGGCAATACGTTCTCGTCTCCACCAAGCACCAAGTCGCCGCCCATACCTGCAGTGAGGTTGATGACCACGTCGGTGTCGGACGAACGAACACGATCAACTACTTCTGCATACAGTTCGGTGTCTCGCGAGCCAAGACCGGTGCGTGGGTCGCGAACGTGAATGTGCACAACTGCAGCGCCAGCTTTCGCGGCTTCAATGCATGAGTTTGCAATTTGTTCTGGAGTGACCGGAACCTTGTCGCTCTTATGCGCAGTTTCTCCCGAGCCCGTGACAGCGCACGTAATGAATGCTCCCCAGTTCATGATTTCCCCTTCGATCTCAGTCTGAAAACCGCTAATTGTCAATACCTGTAACGGCTTCATTAGGTTAGTGCTGATGTCCGATGTAGCCAAAGCCCTGTGGGCGCCGACAGGCGCGAGCACCGCTCACTCTCGAATGATTCATTTTGCTCAGTTGGCCAAAGAATCTGGCGATTTACACGCGTGGTCGATCAACCAGCCAGAACAGTTCTGGTCTTTGGTGTGGGATGACTGTGGAGTAGTTGGGCACAAGGGCGAGCGTTCATTCCTCGCGGCACAACCGGGCGCACCAATGTCGACATCGCGGTTTTTCCCCGACGCAGTCCTCAGTGTCGTGGAGAACATGCTGGCAAAGAGTGGCGGCGGAGAAGCGCTTGTTGCCATTGACGAGGCAGGCAATCGACGCAGTCGTTCGTGGGACGAACTGCGTGCACGCGTTTCGTTTATTGCGTCTGCTCTGCAAGCGCGTGGGGTCGTCGCGGGGGATCGTGTGGTGGCTTGGCTGCCAAACTCCATCGAAGCAATCGAAGTCATGCTTGGTGCTGCATCAATTGGAGCAGTCTTTTCGTCGTCATCGCCAGACTTCGGAACAAATGGCGTTCTTGATCGCTTTGGTCAAATTGCGCCAAAAGTTCTGTTCGCTGTAGATGGATATCTCTACAACGGAAAGCAATTCGATTGTCTCGATCGCTTATCGGAAATTTGTAAAGGTCTACCAACGGTTGTTGAAACGGTTGTCGTCAGCAACGTTGGAACAACAGTTCCTTCGGGGACTATTTCGTACGATGACTTTGTCGCCAGTGGTAGTGACACTCCTGTAAGCCCGCAGCGTTTCGCTTTTGATCACCCGTGGTACGTGTTGTATTCATCTGGCACAACGGGAGTACCAAAGTGCATCGTGCATCGCACGGGTGGTGTGTTGTTGCAACATATGAAGGAACATCAGTTGCATTGCAATGTTCAACCAGGTGATCGCGTTTTGTATTTCACGACCACTGGTTGGATGATGTGGAACTGGTTGGTGTCGGTGTTGGCTTCTGGTGCCACTGCCGTGTTATTTGACGGAGCGCCGTCAGTGCCAACGATGTCTCGTTTGTTTGACATTGTTGACGAAGAGCACATCACGTTGCTCGGTGTGTCCGCAAAATTCATTGACTCGCTGCGAAAAGCAGATGTTCAACCAATCAAAACGCACGCGCTGAATTCTCTGCGCACCATTTGTTCAACTGGATCACCACTTGCACCCGAGGGTTTTGATTGGGTGTATCAATCGGTGAAGAGCGACGTGCACCTTGCATCAATTTCTGGTGGAACAGATTTGTGTGGATGTTTTGTTGGTGGCGATCCAACGAAGCCGGTGTATCGCGGAGAAATTCAAGGCCCAATGCTTGGCATGGCAGTTGATGTTGTTGACGAACATTTGACCTCGTTGCATGACAATCCACTCACTCCAGGAGAGTTGGTGTGTCGTCAACCGTTTCCGAGCATGCCGATTGGTTTCTGGAACGACGGAAACGAAGGCTTCCCGATTCAATCTCAACCTGGTTCAAAGTTTGTGTCTGCATACTTCGAACGATTGAGCGGGATGTGGGCTCAAGGTGACTTTGCATCGTGGACACAACACGGAGGCATGATCATTCACGGCCGCAGCGACACCACGTTGAATCCTGGTGGTGTGCGCATTGGTACTGCAGAGATTTATCGAGTGGTTGAGCAACATTCAGATGTGTTGGAAAGCCTGGTGTTCGGTCAAGACTGGGATAACGATGTGCGCATTGTCTTGCTTGTGCGACTTGCTGCAAATAAAGAATTGACAGCGGATCTTGTTGCTGATCTGAAGCAGCGAATCCGAGTCGCGTGTACTCCGCGCCATGTTCCGGCACTAGTTGTGCGGGTGGATGATTTGCCACGTACTCGCAGTAACAAGTTGGTTGAGTTGGCCTTGGCGGACGCTGTGAATGGCAGGCCAGTGCGAAATAGTGAGGCAATAGCCAACCCTGAGTGCATTTCGGTTATTGCCGCAATGGACGAACTGAGGAAATGACTAGATAGGCTGGCGCCCGTCCTTCCGAGGTAGCTCAGCTGGCAGAGCAACGGACTGTTAATCCGTGGGTCGTGGGTTCGATCCCCACCCTCGGAGCGAAAGCTCCATTCATGTGTGCCATCACATGAAGTGGTTTCGATGTACGTTGCGGGCCAGTAGCTCAGTGGTCAGAGCAGGGGACTCATAATCCCTTGGTCGTGGGTTCAATCCCCACCTGGCCCACCAATGTGTTCAACATCATGTGCCCAATATGCAGTGAGCCAGTGTTGGCATTGCTAAACGGTTAGTGACAGGCTCGCAGGTATGCAATTCGATATCGCGGTCATCGGTGGAGGACCCGGAGGCTCTGCGACTGCCATTGCCGCCGCCCGTGCTGGCTTGCGAGTGGTGTTGTGCGAAAAGGGTCCGTACGGTCGCGACAAAGTGTGTGGCGATGGACTCACGCCACGAGCAATCGCTGCGCTTGATGATCTGAACATCGACCACTCGGTTGCACATCGCATTGATGGATTACGCATGATCGCTGGCAAGAAGCAACGCGAGTTGCAATGGCCAACAACATCGCGTTTTCCAAATCATGGCGCAGTGTGGCCGCGACAGAAATTTGACAATCATTTGCTTGATGTTGCGATTGCAGCAGGTGCAGACGTTCGGTTTAATACCGAGGCAATGCCGGTACTTGAAGACGATGTGGCCATTGGTGTCAAAGTAAACGGTGAAGTCGTGCGAGCAACAATGGTGGTGCTGGCAACAGGGGCGCAAGGTGCCGCTGCAAAAACGCTTGGTGCAGTTCGCGACCCGGATGAGACCTTTGGTTTAGCGATTCGTGCGTATGCGCCAACACCTCGTCATGCCGAACGTCATCTCGAAGCATGTCTCAGTCTTCGTGACGAACACGGAACACCGGTGCCGGGTTATGGCTGGATGTTTCCGGCAGGAGACGGCACGGTCAATATTGGCGTTGGTGCACTCAGCACGATGAAGGGGTTCAAGAAGCTCAATCTCAATACGCTGCTTGATCAATACGCATCGATCGTTCGTGAACCGTGGTCACTTGGTGACTATATAGATAAGCCACGTGCATGGCGACTGCCAATGAGTTGTGTTCGTCGACATGGGCGCGGTTGGGTTGCTATTGGGGATGCTGCAGGTTTTGTGAACCCGATGAACGGCGAAGGCATCGATTATGCACTCGAATCAGCGATGTTGGCAGTTGCTTGTTTCGTCAATAATCCCCAAACTGCGCCAGTTGACTACGACCACCAAGTTGGCGAAAGATTCGATGCTTTTCTGCGCACTGGTCGCAGATTCAGTTTCATTATTGGGCACCCGTGGTTGCTGAAGCCGGGTCTACGAATTGCCGTTGGTACGCAAGCAGCCGCCGACATCACGCTAGCTGTCATGGGAAATTTGATTGATTCCTCCACACCTGGCGCTGCCGGCAGGGTGATGCGATTCGCCGATAATGCATTACGGATTGCGGATCCACTGCTGCGTCGCACCCGTGCGAAGGCGTAAGTCACACTTGTCTACAGTTTTCGCATGACAGTTTTGTCGTTGCGCTCGCCACTAGTTGGCACGGTGGTTGCAGTGAACGTTGCAGTGGGTGATGTGGTTGCCGTTGGAGCGGAATTATTGATTATTGAATCAATGAAGATGGAACATCCATTGATCGCCGAAATGGCGTGTCGGCTAACCGCTGTTTTCGTGGAGGTGGGGCAAACGGTTGACGTTGATCAGGTGCTCGTTGAATGCGTTGCGGTAGTTGCGCAAGAGCCGATTGTTCAAGGCGAAATTGCCGCAACAACTGAGCGTGAGGATCTAACACGATTGCTTACACGTCGAGCACTGTTGCACGATGACGCCAGACAAGAAGCGGTCGAAAAGCGTCATGCCAAGGGGCAACGCACCGCGCGCGAGAACATTGCAGATCTCGTTGATACACATTCATTTATCGAATATGGCGGGTTCGGTGTTGCGGCCCAGCGTGGTCGTCGCAGCGAAGAAGACCTCATCGCCAATACTCCCGCAGATGGTTTGATCACGGGACTAGCCACCATTAATGCAGACATATTCGGTGCAGAGAACGCGCACTGTGCAGTAGTCGCATATGACTACACCGTGCTGGCAGGCACTCAAGGGTTTATTAACCACCGCAAGAAAGATCGCATCTTTGAAATTGCGAAACGAAGCATGACACCAGTGGTGTTGTTCGCCGAAGGCGGTGGTGGCCGACCAGGTGATACCGATGCGCCAGGTGTGGCCGGGCTTGATGTGATGTCATTTGCATCGTTTGCACAGTTGTCGGGCTTAGTGCCACTTGTAGGAGTCGCGTCGGGTTATTGCTTTGCGGGAAACGCTGCATTGCTTGGATGTTGTGATGTGGTGATTGCAACGGAGAATTCGAACATTGGCATGGCTGGGCCAGCGATGATTGAAGGTGGTGGACTTGGAACGGTGAAGCCAACCGATATTGGTCCGATTGCAACTCAAAGCGAAAATGGAGTCGTTGATGTTCGTGTTGTCGACGAAGCAGAAGCCGTTGCAGTTGTACAGAAGTACTTGTCGTACTTTCAAGGCGTCACAACGATGTTCAGTCGTCACAGCGACGATGCATTGCGCGAACTCGTTCCCGAACAACGCACGCGTGTGTATGACGTTCGAGCAATAATCAACACGCTTGCCGATATTGATTCTGTGCTTGAACTTCGACCAGATTTTGGTGTCGGCATCGTCACTTTGTTCGCACGTATTGAGGGCAGGCCGGTTGGCATTGTTGCGAATAACCCCGCGCACCTAGGTGGAGCAATCGACACACCTGCTGCCGACAAGATGGCGCGCTTTATTCAACTCTGTGATGCGTTCGATATCCCAATTGTTTCGCTGTGTGATACTCCTGGATTCATGGTGGGTCCTCAGGCCGAAGAGTCTGCACAGGTGCGGCACTTCGCACGGCTGTTCGTTACGGCTGCAAGCGTCACCATTCCATGGATCACGGTTGTTTTGCGCAAGGGGTATGGGCTTGGTGCTCAAGCGATGGCGGGAGGAAGCTTTCATGCCAAAGACATGATCGTTGCCTGGCCAACGGGTGAGTTTGGTGGCATGGGGCTTGAGGGCGCTGTTCGGTTGGGCTTTAAAAAAGAGCTAGACGCGGCAGGAACACCAGAAGAACGTGCGGAATTGGAAAAGCGCCTCATCGCCTCCGCTTATATGCGGGGCAGTGCCCTCAGCATGGCAAGCCATACCGAAATCGATGATGTGATCGACCCAGCCCAGACGCGAGAGGTGATTCTCGGTGTCCTGTCGGCGTGTCCAATGCCACCTCGACGATCTTCAAAAAAGCGTCCGATGGTTGACACATGGTAAAAACCGACTGCATTTTGTGAACTATGATCTCACCATCAACAAACATGCGTGTTTCAAGAGACACGTAAGAGGGAGAAAACATAATGAGAAAGCAGACATTTAAAGGTCTCGCTGTTGGTCTCGTTGCAGTAGTTGGATTGGCCGCTTGCGGTTCGTCAGAAACTGAAACAGAATCAACAGAGGCAGCAGTTTCAGCTGGCTTGGCATGCGAAGTTACCGACATCGGTGGCGTTGATGACAAGGGCTTTAACCAGAATGCCTATGACGGTCTCAAGCTTGCAGAAGCAGAACTCGGTGTAAGCATCGACCTGCTCGAGTCAGCATCAGATGCCGACTACCAGCCAAACCTTCAGTCATTCGTTGACAAGGGTTGCAACGTCATCGTTACCGTGGGCTTCTTGCTCGCAGATGCAACGAAGGCAGCAGCAGAGGCAAACCCAACCGTTCAGTTCGCAATTGTTGACTCCAACACTTCGGCACCAAACGTTCAGGGTCTTACCTTCGCAACTGATCAGCCGTCATTCTTGGCTGGCTACATGGCAGCTGCAACCACCCAGACGGGTGTTGTAGGAACCTTCGGTGGAATCAACATTCCACCTGTAGCAATCTTCATGCAGGGTTTCGCTTTGGGTGTTGAGTACTACAACGCACAAAAGGGAACTTCAGTGAAGGTTCTCGGTTGGGACATAGCGAAGCAAGACGGAACCTTCTCTGGTGACTTCAGTGACCAGACCAAGGGATCCAGCATTGCCAAGAGCATGGCCGACGAAGGCGCCGACATCATCTTCCCAGTTGCAGGTCCAGTAGGCCTCGGCTCATCGCAGTTCGCGATGGACTCTGCAGGTGCAGTGAAGATCATCGGTGTTGACGTGGACATGACCATCTCAAACCCAACTCAGGCAGAGGTGTATGTAGCATCAGTGTTGAAGAAGATTGACGCTGCAGTTCTTCAAGCCGTGTCGGATGCACTGAATGGAACCGGTGGCGGAACCGATTATCTCGGTACCCTCGAAAACGGTGGTGTAGGTGTAGCAATTACATCAACCATTTCCGGTGAACTTGAGGCAGAACTTGATGCAGTAACTGCTGGCATCATTGATGGTTCAATCGTCACGAGTTAATTCTTCGCTCTAACAAGCGATTAAATAGTAAGAACGGGGGTCGCGAAAGCGGCCCCCGTTTTAGTTTCTGCATTCAACCTGATTGGGTGTAGTTGATTAGTGTGTGGGCATGGGGAGTAGTCGTTCATGAAGCTTGAATTGCGCGCAATTACCAAGCGTTTCCCTGGAGTAATTGCCAACGACAACGTCAATCTGACATTGAATACCGGTGAAGTTCTTGCACTCATCGGAGAAAACGGCGCAGGCAAATCGACATTAATGAGCGTCCTGTATGGCATGTACAAGCCCGATGAAGGTGAAATTCTCATTGATGACGTTGCGCAGGTTTTTTCTTCTCCTGCCGATGCGATTGCTGCAGGAATTGGAATGGTGCACCAACACTTCATGTTGGTGCCAGTGTTCACCGTGGCCGAAAATGTTGTGCTCGGTGTAGAACCAACGGGACGTTTTGGGAAATTGCACATTGATGAAGCGCGCAAGATGGTGCGCGAGATTTCGGTAAAGTACAATCTTGATCTTGATCCTGATGCGATAATTGAAGATCTCCCAGTTGGAGTTCAGCAGCGTGTCGAGATTGTCAAGGTCTTATTGCGAGATGCCAAAGTTGTGGTGTTTGACGAACCGACTGCGGTGCTTACACCAAATGAAATTGTTGAATTTTTTGAGATCGTCAACACGTTGGTTAAGGCTGGTCGTGGTGTTGTCTTTATTACACATAAACTCAAAGAAGCGCTTTCAGTTGCTAACAGAATTGCTGTGCTGCGCCGTGGAAAAGTTGTCGGTGAAGCAGACCCAGCTACGGCATCTGAGTCGGAGATCGCCGAGATGATGGTGGGGCGTCCCGTTCAGCTAACGGTGGAAAAGAAATCTGCCCATGCTGGCGAAGTGGTGTTGAGTGTGAGCGATTTGACGGTGATCGACGCAGATGGTCGCACTCATGTTGAGGGTGTTTCGTTCAGCGTTCATGCCGGTGAAATTGTTGGTGTTGCAGGTGTGCAAGGTAACGGCCAAACCGAGTTGGTCGAAGCGCTTACGGGGTTGCGTAAGGCCGCTGGAGGAACTATCACGTTGGATGGCAAGGATCTCACGCACAGCAACCCGCGCGAACGCCATCACATGGGTATGGCGCATATCCCCGAAGATCGTCAACGCCAGGGTTTGGTCGGTGGGCTTAGTGTGGCCGAGAACTTGGTGCTCACTCGTTATCACGATGATCAGTTCTCGCACGGGTTAGTGGTCAATTGGGACGCGGCAAACTTGGTCGCCGACTCGCTGATCACTGAATACGACATCAGAACACCAAGTAAGGAAACTGGGGCTGGAACTCTGTCGGGCGGAAATCAGCAAAAGGTGATTGTTGCTCGTGAATTAAGTCGGGATCTCAGGCTGACCATCGCCGCACAGCCAACTCGTGGAGTCGACGTCGGCAGCATTGAGTACATCCACTCGCGCATTGTGAAGGAGCGCGACGCCGGTACAGCAGTGCTGATTGTAAGCACCGAACTCGACGAGGTGATGGCGCTTTCCGATCGGTTGTTAGTGATGTATCGGGGCAAAGTTGTTGCCGAACTCGACCCAAAGAAGGTGTCACCGATGGAAGTCGGTTTGTACATGGCTGGTTCACGTCCTGACGGTGTGGTGCAGAAATGAAACGCGTATTCAATGCTTTGGGCGAACGACTTAACAGGATCAGTTCGCTCAAACTCACCTTGCTTGCTGTGCTTACAGCGCTCATTATTGGCGCTTTGATCATTGTCGCGTCCGACGTAGACAATCTGCAAAATGGCGACATCCTCGGTGCACTCTCCACAGTAGGTAGTGCGTATTGGGCGCTCGTCGTTGGTTCTTTCGGTTCGTTGCGCGCAATTTCGAATACCATCAATAGTTCGACTCCACTTATTTTGTGCGGTGTTTCCGTAGCGATTGCATTTAAGGCTGGTTTGTTCAACATCGGTGCAACAGGTCAAATGCTTGCTGGTGGCATGACCGCTTTGTGGGTTGGGTTTGCTATGGATGGCCCTGGAATCATTCAAGTTCCACTAGCGATTATCGCGGGTGCAGTGGGTGGTGCAGTTTTTGGTGCAATTCCTGGAGTATTGAAGGCTCGCACGGGTGCTCATGAAGTGATCACCACCATCATGCTCAACAACATCATGGCCTTTCTCATTTTGTGGTTGTTGAAGACAGATCTTTTCCAGCGCGAGGATCGCACAGATCCGATTTCGAAATTGGTGAGTACCCAGGGTCGCTTGCCACGACTATTCGGCTTCTTGGACGGTCGCGCTGATCTGATCGCTCACATTGGATTCATTGTTGCGATTGGTGCAGTGCTTGCATATTGGTGGTTCCTCAAATACTCATCGACCGGCTTCGAATTCCGTGCGTATGGGCTAAATGCAGATGCAGCCACATACGCAGGGATGCATGTCAAGCGGCTCACCGTACTGTCAATGACATTCGCGGGTGGTTTTGCAGGTTTGGCAGGTGCGGCTGAAGTACTCGGTACGTATGGTTACGCGTCTCAAAATTTTGCTGGCAATATTGGCTTTGATGCCATTGCCATTGCGCTCCTTGGTCAGTCGACACCATTAGGCACATTAATTGCCGCAATATTGTTTGGGGCGTTGCAAGCCGGCGGTCGCCAGATGCAGACAAACAGCGATGTACCAATTGACTTGATCATCGTATTGCGTGCTCTCATCGTCATGTTTATCGCTGCTCCTTTGTTAGTAAAAACGATTTGGCGAACGAAGAATGCATCAATCACTGTTGGCCAATCATTTAGGGGGTGGGGATCATGAGTACAACAGAAATTGCAACTCCATTGATGTCTCTAGAGCAGAAGAAGCGTTCGCGCAACGTAGGTTTGTCGCTCATTTTCCTAGCGCTCGTTTCGGCTTTTTTCTTGTCTGCCCGTCCAGGTGATGCTGGCTTCAAGCTTGTCGAATCCTTCACGCTTGTGCTTCCGGCACAACCTTTTGCCCAAGCACTTGCAGTTGTGCTTGGTGCACTTGGCGCGGTTCAGCTGTATCGAGGCTTCGGTAAATGGACCAACGTCATGCTTGCCTTTGCAACGGCAATGTTCGTGGTGGGATTCTTGGCCTGGGCGACATCGGGCGGGTCATTCAATCTCACAGGAATGTTGCAGGACACGGTTACTCGCAGTGTGCCTATCACGCTTGGTGCAATCGCAGGCATTCTGTGTGAACGCAGCGGAATCATCAACATTGCGATTGAAGGTCAGTTGCTTGGTGGTGCATTTGCGGGTGCGGTTGTGGGTTCGTTGTATGGACCTTGGTTTGGCGTGTTGGGTGCGATGGCGATGGGTGTCGGACTATCGGCATTGCTCGCGGTATTCGCCATTCGTTTTCGCGTGGATCAAGTCATCGTTGGATTCGCAATCAACTTCTTCTCGCTCGGTTTGACAAGCTTTTTGTCTCAACGTGTGCTCACGCCTCATCCCGAGTACAACATTGTTAAGCCATTCACCCCATATGCGGTTCCACTACTGAGCGACATTCCTGTTATTGGCGTTGCACTATTTACGCAAACGTACTTTGTGTACATTTCACTATTCGCTGTGGTAATTACCACTTGGTTTATGTACCGCACACGCTGGGGGCTGCGCACGCGTGCGGTAGGTGAGTACCCGCAGGCTGCTGGCACGTTGGGAGTAGATGTGCTCAAACTTCGCTATCGCAACGTTTGGATTGCCGGTGCGGTTGCGGGGCTTGGCGGAGCATGGTGGCCGATTGGAACAGTTGGGCGTTTTGACCAAAACATCACAAGTGGTCGCGGATTCATCGCGCTTGCCGCGGTGATCTTTGGTCGATGGCACCCAGTGGGGGCCCTCACTGCAGCCTTGGTGTTTGGTTTGGCCGAGGCAATTCAGTTGAAGATGTCCAACTTGGATACGGGAATCCCGTCAGAGTTTTTGTTGATGGCCCCCTACATCGTGACGCTGGTTGTGGTTGCCGGATTTGTTGGCCGCAGCCGTGCGCCAAAGGCTGCTGGTCAGGCGTACGACGCGAGTAAGTAATCGCTATTTCGGTTTAGGTCGAAACGCTTCAAGCCCATTGCCAATATCAATGTGCGCACCGCCAATAATGTCAATGCAATAAGGAATCGCAGGCAATACAGCGTCAAGACATTGAGCGATTGATGTTGGTTTGCCGGGCAGATTGACAATCAGACATGTTCCCCGAATACCCGCTGTCTGTCGCGAAAGGATTGCTGTGGGTACGTATTGCAGGCTTACCTGACGCATCAATTCGCCAAAGCCAGGCATCATCTTGTGGCATACCGATTCTGTTGCTTCTGGGGTGATGTCGCGAAGTGCAGGGCCCGTGCCGCCAGTAGTCACAATCAGTGAGCAGTGCTCGATGTCGACGAGGTCAATCAGCGTTGCCGCGACGATGTCGGTTTCGTCGGGAACGATTCGTGAAACATCGGTCCAGTCACTGGTAATGTGCTTGCCGAGGTAATCACGGATTGCCGGTCCACCTAAGTCCTCGTATACACCTTGGGACGCACGATCAGAGACGGTGACGACACCGATACGTGCGGTGGTTACCACTGCAGCAACTTTGGGTCGTGACGCTTGCTCGGCCGAGTAAAGCGAAGCCACAGTGACTTTCGTACTTGACGCAACCCATATCGCAGTCCTACTCGTCTAAACGCAGCATGTGATAGTACCTGTACTCGTTTTGTCGTGTCACGAAGGTTGAAGAGAAATGCCTGTTGCAAAGGGTCGAGTACGAGAGATGCGGTGCTCGTGGAATAGTTATGTCGAGGAAAATGAAACCATTCAAAATCTTCACGGTACGTCTGTTCCATCAAGTCGGCGATTTCCTGTGTATACACCTGATCGGGTTTGATCCCGAGTCCACTGTTGAGGCGTTGCAGTGAGATGTTGGTCCCACCACGGGCGTTGAGCACATCGGCTAATCGTTGCATTTCGCCGTGTTGGTCAATACGAATCATTTCGTGGTACTCAAGTTGGTTTGAGTACAAGGTATTGAACTGTGGGCGGAAGTGGTCGTCAGCAAGTGCAAATGAGTCTCTGTCTGCATTGATTGCACGCGCAAACTTTGCAAAGGTTGCCGCTACATCAACACGACCATCAACTAAAACATCTGTGCATGCATCAAGGATGTGTTGTGGGGTTCCTGGCGCACGCAAGAACGCCCGATTTTCCCACGAGGAGTAGGCCCGCTTGAGTGGGTCGCGCAACGCGGCAACACGTAACCATTCTGGTGACTGGATGACTTCCCACTGCTGCTTTGGCGAAAGTTCGAACATTCGCTTTAAGCCATGGACACGGTAGTTGTGAATAGTTTGCTCTTGCGAGATATTCGGAGTGATGATCTGGCGTGAGGCCGCCTCGCTATATGTGCCTTCGATTTGGGATACAAGTAGTTTCAACGTGCTGCATGCAACTTTTGTCGTTGGAACATACATCACTTTGATGCGCGGTGCGATCAGCGCATACCCGATCATGAGGGGTAATTGCGGATGTGGATCGTATTGCACGGCTCTATCTTTTCAGGTTGAGGCGACGAGTGATGTCTTTCAACAACACATCAATGCATTGTTCAACAGATTCACCATGTGCACCAAGGACGAACTCTGGGTCTACTGGTGGTTCGTACGGTGCATTCACCCCTGAAAGCCCAATGTTTTCTCCTGCGCGCACTTTGGCGTATAGGCCTTTGGTGTCACGCTGTTCACAAGTATCGAGGGAAGTAGCGACGTACACCTCAATGAATTCAAGATCATCAGCCTCATGGATGAGGCGTGCAAACTGTCGTCCAGTTGCAAATGGGCTGATGATTGGCACGATGGTGATTGCTCCGGCATCTGAAAACAACTTGGCAACTTCGGCCATGCGTCGTACGTTTTCTGCGCGGTCCTCATCGGTAAAACCAAGATTGCTATTGACGCCATGACGCAAGTTGTCGGCATCAAGTACGTAGGCAAACTTTCCGTTGGCGGTTAATATGCGTGCTAACTCGTGGGCAATTGTCGACTTTCCTGATCCCGATAAGCCAGTGAGCCAGATAGTCATGCCATGAAAATCGTGTGCACTCCAGAGCGCCTCGCGGCTCAACTGCGGCTGGTGCCAGACGGGTTGATTTGCCGAACTTGTCATGTGCGAGGCGACAACAGCATTCCTGCACCGGCGGTCTGCCCAGTTTCTTCATCAACAATGATGAAGCAACCTGTCGTGCGGTTTTGGTGGTAGTCATCGAACAGTAGCGGCGCAGTGGTGTGTAACGTCACTCGGCCGATTTCATTCATTGTCAACTGGTTGACTCCGGTTTCGCGACTGAGTGTGGAGATGTTGAGGCGGTACAGCACCTCGTTGATCTTGGTTCGTGCAACTTTGGTGGTGTGCTTAATGCTGTAGATCTTTCCCGGCTGCAACGGAGCGGTGTCGTCCATCCAGCACAGCATTGCTTCAAGTTCTTGTGACACGCGTGGGCGATTGTTCGGGCGACAGATCATGTCGCCGCGCGTGATTGATAGATCATCAGCAAGGAGCACCGTGACTGCTTGTCCTGGCGTTGCTTCCACGACCGGCCCTATGGGTGAGTCGATGCCAGTGATAGTGCTCGTGAGTCCTGACGGCAACACCATCACTTCGTCTCCAACGCGAAAAACACCACCGGCCACTCGTCCTGCATAACCGCGATAGTCGGGGAAGTCTGCACGTTGTGGGCGAATGACGAATTGAACAGGGAACCGAGTGTCGATTCGGTTGTCGTCGCTTGCTGTGTACACATTTTCGAGATGATGCAGAAGCGTTGGTCCTTCGAACCATGGCATGTTTGTAGAACGGGTTACACAGTTGTCGCCAGCAAGTGCGCTTATCGGCAGGAATGTCACGTCTTGCAAGTCGAGTCGTGAGGCAAACTCTTCAAACTCGGCACGAATGTTGCTGAACACTTCTTGGTCGTAGCCAACCAAGTCCATTTTGTTCACACAGATGACTAAGTGAGGCACACCAAGAAGCGACACCAGCAAACTGTGGCGGCGCGTTTGTTCAATCACTCCGGTACGAGCATCAATCAGCACAATGGCAAGGTCAACATTTGACGCCCCTGTAATCATGTTGCGCGTGTATTGAATGTGTCCGGGGCAGTCGGCAATGATGAACGATCGTTTTGGTGTTGCGAAGTAGCGGTAGGCAACGTCAATCGTGATTCCTTGTTCACGCTCAGCTCGCAGGCCGTCCGTTAGTAGCGACAAGTCGACGTAATCGTCGCCACGACGCTTGCTCACTGCCTCGATATGTTCGAGCTGATCTTCAAAGATGCTCTTCGAGTCGTATAGCAATCGACCAATCAGTGTTGACTTTCCGTCATCAACCGAACCAACGGTGGCAAAACGAAGGCGCTCCATCAGAAGTACCCCGTTCGCTTGCGGTCTTCCATGCCAGCTTCTGACATGCGGTCATCAGCACGTGTTGCTCCGCGTTCGGTCACGCGTGCGACTGCTGTCTCGGCAATGATGTCGGCAACTGTCGAAGCACTTGATTCCACGGCTGCGGTGCAGGTGGCATCGCCGACGGTGCGAAAACGTACTTCCATCTGCTCAACTACCGAGCCCTCGTCAGGTGGCAAAAAGTCGGTCACTGCCATCAGCATGTTGTCGCGCCTAAAAATGGGCCGAGTGTGCGCGTAATAAATGCTTGGCAAGTCGATGTTGTATTCGCCAATAAATGTCCAGATGTCGAGTTCGGTCCAGTTGGAGAGTGGGAAGATGCGGAAATGTTCTCCCTGACGGTGGCGACCGTTATAGATGCCCCATAGTTCTGGGCGCTGGTTCTTTGGATCCCACTGACCAAACGAGTCACGATGTGAATACACGCGCTCTTTTGCCCGTGCTCGTTCTTCGTCGCGGCGCGCGCCACCAAATACGGCATCAAAGCGGTGCTCGGCAATAGAGTCAAGCAGCGTCACCGTTTGCAGTGGGTTTCGACTGGCTCGTGGCCCGCTCACGTCGGCAACTTTGCCGGAGTCAATCGAGGCTTGCACCGACCCAACAATCAACTGAACACCCATCTCGGCAACACAGCGATCGCGAAACTCAATGACCTCGGAGAAGTTGTGCCCAGTATCAATATGCATGACAGGAAATGGAATTCGTGCTGGGGCAAACGCTCGCACCGCAAGATGCAGCATGACTACTGAATCCTTGCCACCCGAGAACAGCAAGACGGGGCGCTCAAACTCGGCAGCGACTTCGCGGATAATGGTGACGGACTCGTCGATGAGGCCATCAAGCGACGTTTTCATACGCCTTTAGGTTAGTTGGTTGGAGAGTATTAATTTTTGTTAACGCGACCGTTTTGGCGATTTTGAGCCTGAAATATCGTGTTATTCTCGGGGCGTGCCAGCCGGCGCGGAGAACCAACAATGACTATGCGTTTCGCATAGGGGGAGAGCAAATAGATGAAGAAGCACATTAAGGGCTTCGCACTTACAGCTGCAGCGGTCTTCGGACTCGCAGCCTGTGGAGGCAGCTCGACGACAGAAACAACAGAAGCGGCAGGTGGCGAGTACGACAACTTAAAGGTTGCCGTTGTGTACATCGGAGTTCCTGGTGACGCTGGATATACATACCAGCACGATCAAGGAATTGCAGCACTCGAAGCAGAGCTCGGAATCACGGTTACCCGTTTGGAGAACATTCCAGAAGGTGCCGAGTCCACAGCAACGTTCGATCAGCTTGCAGCCGAGGGTTACAACCTCATTTTCGGAACTTCGTTCGGATACATGGATCCAATGCTTGAAGTTTCAGGAAAGTACACCGATAAGTGCTTCTTGCATGCAACGGGTTACAAGACATCACCAAACTTGGGTACTTACTTTGGTGCTGCAGAAGAAGCTCGTTACCTCTCGGGTATCGCAGCAGGCGCAGCATCACCAACTGGCAAGCTCGGTTACGTAGCGGCATTCCCAATTCCAGAAGTTGTGCGCGGATTGAACGCATTCACCTTGGGTGCTCGTTCAGTAAACCCAGAAGCAACGGTTCAAGTTCAGTGGACATCTACATGGTTTGATCCAGCGAAGGAAAAAGAAGCAGCACAAGCGTTGTTGCAAGCAGGAGCAGATGTGCTTGGTATGCACCAAGACTCAACGGCAACCGGTGAAGCAGCAATGGAAGCAGGCGCGAAGTGGGTTGGCTACAACTCCGACACGATTGCTGGTGGCTTCCCAGACACATGGCTCACCGCACCAATTTGGGACTGGGGCCCGTACTACATCAGCGCAGCGAAGCAATTCGCAGCAGGCACCTGCCCAGCAGGTGACTCAGGCCAGTACTACGGCAACATGGCAGACGGAACCGTCAAGCTCGGAACATTTGGTTCATCAGTAAGCGCAGAAACCCAGGCTTTGATTGCTGAGAGGGCTGCAGCGATCATTGATGGATCATTTGCTCCGTTCACCGGACCAATAAACGACAATGCTGGCAACGAAGTCATTGCTGACGGAGAGGTCGCGCCTTTGGGTGACCTGCTCGGAATGCAGTACCTTGTTGAAGGTGTTATCGGCGAAATTCCATCGAGTTAGTTCCTTATGAGTAGTGCCTCTTCGGAGGCGGCATTGGGGTCGCATCGCTTAGGCGGTGCGACCCTCTTTGCACTCTCCGCTCGACACGTCACCAAACGTTTTCCTGGCGTTCTCGCCAACGATCATGTTGACTTTGATTTGTTGCCGGGCGAAGTGCATACCTTGCTTGGAGAAAATGGTGCAGGCAAGAGCACACTGGCATCGGTGTTGTGTGGTTTGTATAAACCCGACGAAGGTGCAGTGTTGCGCAACGGCACACAGATTCGATTGACGAGTCCGCGGCATGGTTTGCAAAACGGCATCGCGATGGTGCACCAACATTTCCGATTAGTGGATCGGTTCAGCGTTGCGGAAAATGTTGTACTCGGTCACCGCAGTTTGCCATTTCGATTGCGCACCAGTGATTTAGAAAATCAAGTTGCAGAGGTTGCCGAGCGTTTTGGACTGCCACTTGATCCAAAAGCTTCAGTCGGCGAACTTTCTGCAGGCCAAAGGCAACGCGTTGAAATTGTCAAGGCGTTATATCAAGGCGCTGAGATTTTGTTACTTGACGAGCCAACTGCATTGCTGGCTCCACCAGAAGTAGAGAAGCTGTTCGAAACAGTGCGCGCGATGACGAAGGCGGGTAAATCGGTGGTGTTTGTTAGCCACAAGCTTGGCGAGGTTGTCGACATTTCAGATCGTGTCACCGTGATGCGTGATGGTCGTGTGACAGGCTCGGTCGCCAGAGGCGAGGCAGACACTCGCAAACTTGCAGAACTGATGGTTGGTCGCGACATTGATTTATCGCCACGTCGTTCGCGAGCTGCAGCACAAGACACGTTGCTTCATCTTGACAATGTTGGATTGCGAAGAGATGGAGTAGACCACATTTCGCAGGTTTCGTTCAGTGTGCGGGCTGGCGAGATCGTTGGTGTTGCCGGGGTATCAGGCAACGGCCAGCGTGAACTTGCAGAAATCGTTGCAGGCCTTCAGGCGCCTACAAGTGGCGAGATTTCGATCAACGGTGCGCGAGTCAATGGCATTGGCACACGCAATGTGCGCAAGGCAGGTCTTGCATATGTGCCTGAAGATCGCTTGGGTACGGGGCTCGCACCATCGCTATCAATTGTCGACAACTTGGTGCTCACGCGCGAACGTGGATTCCTGGTAGATCGCAAGGCAGCTCTCGACGAAGCCGAAGCATTCATCAAGCAACTCGAGATTAAGACACCGCATGCTCACACCGCTACACGCAAGTTGTCGGGTGGAAACTCTCAGAAGGTGTTGTTGGCGCGAGAAATTTTTGGTGCAGGCGATAACGCCCGGGTTCTTGTTGTGTGTTCTCCAACTCGTGGCCTCGATGTTGGGGCAGTGGAAGCAGTACATAAGTTGCTTGATGAAGCGCGCGCAGCAGGCAAAGCTATTTTGCTCATCAGTGAAGATTTGGACGAAGTGTTGACGCTTGCCGACAAGGTGATGGTGCTGTACCGAGGTTCGGTGGTTCATGAGGCGCTTGGTTCCGAAGTGGACGTCGAGGCAGTTGGTCTAGCGATGGCTGGTCTGTCGTGAACATTGGCAACCTGCGCATCGAACTTGAACCACGTTTAACGTCGCCAAAGTGGCTGTATGTAGTGGTACCTGTTGGATCGTTACTTTGTGCGTTCATAGTTGGTGGGGTGTTCCTTGCTCTCACAGGGCATGCTCCAATTGGCACATTCGCGCTGCTGATCGACCGAGGGTTCACCTCGACACGAGGCATCACTAACACGCTCGGCACGGCCACTCCGTTGATCTGTACTGGTCTTGCCGCTGCATTCGCGTTTCGTATGAATCTGTTCAACATTGGTGAAGAAGGACAGATGTATCTCGGAATGATCGGCTCAGCATGGGCAGGAATTGCCCTGGCTGGGCACTTGCCAGGTTTTGCAGCAGTGCCGGTGGTGCTGATGACTGGTGCGCTAACCGGTGCGTTATGGGTGTTGGTACCAGCAGTGTTGCGTGCAAAAATGGGAACGAGCGAAATCGTCAGCACGCTGTTGCTTAATTATGTTGCGTTGAATCTTGTTAACTATTTCATCTTTGGTAGTCGCGGTTTTTTCCGTGACCCAAGCACATCGTTTCCTCAAGGGCGTTTGATTGAAGAATCAGCACGCCTCACCAGTTTTGGTTCAACCCGCACATACCCAACCGTGATCATCGCAGTAGGGCTTGCAGTTGGCTTGTACTGGTATATGAAGCGTTCCAACTATGGATACGAAACCTCTGTATTGGCTGATTCTCCAAACACCGCTCGCTATGCGGGCATGAATGCAACAAAACTCACACTCTCGGTCTTGCTGTTCTCTGGTGCTCTCGCAGGCTTGGCGGGGGCTATGTATGTTGTTGGGCCTGCCGGAAAAGTAGATCCAGGCTTGTTGCAAGTTGGCCTTGGATATGCGGGAATCGTTGTTGCGGCTCTTGCTCGGTACAACTTCATGGCTGTTGTACTGACGGCAGTTTTGTTCGCCGGGCTTCGTGAAGGAGGTGCATCGCTCCAAATCTCTACGAACCCTGTACCAATTTCTATCGCGGTGGTGTTGCAGGGTGCTGTGTTGTTGTTTGCTCTCGGTGGCGAAGTGTTTAGACGTAATCGCTTGCGTGTGCGTCGCGTGCAACAGACGGTAAGTGTGTGATGAACGCAAACGTCTGGGTGCTTACCTTTGCTGATGCGTTCAGCATTGCTACCACGTTGATCCTTGCAACCATTGGAGCCATCTTGACCGAACGCTCTGGTGTGATCAACCTTGGCGTCGAAGGTATTTTATTGATGGGTGCGGTGACCGCGTTCTTGGTTGGCGATGCCACAGGCAACGTGTGGTTGGCGTTGTTGTTGCCAGTAGCGGTTGGGGCAGTAATGGCATTAATTCACGCCACTCTGTCAATTACGTTGCGAGCTAATCAGATCGTTGCAGGTTTGGCGTTGGTCATCTTTGGCAATGGGCTATCTCAATTCATTGGAAAGCCGGTTGAAGGAAAGACCCGTCCTGTGGTTATCAAGGCACTAGATCTTGGACCGCTGACTGATTTGCCAATCGTTGGTCCAATCATCTTTGGTCATGATCCCATCACGTATCTCACGTGGGTGGGTGCAGTGGTCTGTTCGTTGTGTCTCAATCGTACACGCCCTGGGTTGGTCTTGCGCGCAACAGGTGACGCACCAGCGACGGTGGATGCACAGGGTGTGTCGGTTGCTCGCGTCAGGTTCGTGCACACCATTATCGGTGGCGCCCGGATGGGCCTTGCTGGAGGTTGGTTCATGCTTGCTCGCGGCACTGCATGGAGCCAGGCGGCAACAACAAATGGCATTGGTTGGATTGCGCTTGCATTGGTGGTGTTTGCAGCGTGGCGTCCGCTGCGTGCGATTGCCGGTGCTGTGTTATTTGGTTTCACACTGCAGGTGCCGTTCACATTGCAAGGGCAGCAGATCAACATTTTGCCGCCAGAAATTGTTCAGATGTTGCCCTACCTCGCAACGTTATTTGTTCTCGTTATTTTGTCTACTCCGCGTGCTCGCAAGCTGCTTGGTGCTCCAAAAATGCTTGGGCAGCCATTCGTTCGCGACGAGCGCTAAACACTCATGAAATTGACGCGTTCAAGCTCTAACGCCGAGATTCTTGCAGTGTTGAATCAGGTTGCTGATGCAGTTTCGGTAGTGCTCAGTAGCAACACCGATTGGGGGCTGTCGGGGGTTCGACACACGCAGTATTCGGTAGATATTGCGGCTGATAATGCAGCGCTTGCCATATTGCACGAAGCGGGATGCGCCGTGCTGTCGGAAGAAAGCGAACATACGGGTGAATTCGGCGTAGACGGCATCATGGTCATCATGGACCCACTTGATGGTTCAACCAATGCAAGCCGTGGTGTGCAGTGGTA
>JAURJB010000011.1 GCA_030832455.1 Acidimicrobiales bacterium | reverse complement strand
CGACGGAAAGGTTTGGCACCTCGATGTCGGCTCATCGCATCCTGGGGCTGAAGCAGGTCCCAAGGGTTGGGCTGTTCGCCCATTAAAGCGGTACGCGAGCTGGGTTCAGAACGTCGTGAGACAGTTCGGTCCCTATCCTCCGCAGCCGAAAGTGATTTGAGGAAGGCTGTCCCTAGTACGAGAGGACCGGGACGGACGGAGCTCTGGTGTGTCAGTTGTCCTGCCAAGGGCACGGCTGATTAGCCACCTCCGGAAGGGATAACCGCTGAAAGCATCTAAGCGGGAAGCCCGTTCCAAGATGAGATCACTCATGCAGTCAATGCAGTAAGGCCCGTGGCGAGATCACCACGTTGATAGGCCGGAAGTGTACAGATGGCAACATCTTTAGCTGACCGGTACTAATCGGCCGAGGGCTTGGATTTATGCTCGTGCTTGCTCTGGAGTCCTTGAGACTCGAACGCTCATCGCGTTTTGTATCCTCGTGATACAAAAGCGTGGTGATGTGTACGTCTCAAATGACAATAGATTTCTGGTGGCCTTAGCGACGGGGACACACCCGTTCCCATTCCGAACACGGCAGTTAAGCCCGTCAGCGCCAATGGTACTTGGGGGTAGACCCCCTGGGAGAGTAGGACGCCGCCAGATTTAATCGAAAGCAAAAGCCCCACGCGAAAGCGTGGGGCTTTTGTCGTTTATGCCCGTAATCATTATTCATTCAGTTCAATTTGGTGTGCATGTTGCTGTGTTGTAGTCTCACGCCGAATTACAAAGGTGTGACGGTAGTATTGATGGGTGCCTACACCAGACAGAAGCGGTCCGCGTCGCCCAAGACGAGATAGTGATTCAGCCCGTCCAGCTCGCCCAAGTGGCGCTGGAGCCAGAGGCCCTCGTCGTGACGATTCACGACCCTCCCGTCCACGTCGCGATGACGATCGTCCAAGTCGCCCGCGTCGTGATGACGATCGTCCAAGTCGCCCACGCAATTTTGATTCAGACCGTCCGGCTCGCCCGCGTCGTGATGATGATCGGCCAGCAGGTGGTGGTCGTCCGTCGTCAGGTCGTCCAGGCGCAGGTCGTCCGTCTTCAGGTGGCAGATTTACCGATCGCGATGCTCGTCCAGGTCGTCCGCGTCGTGATGACGATCGTCCAAGTCGTGCACGTAGTTTTGACTCTGATCGACCGTCGCGTCCGCGTCGCGATGATGATCGTCCGGCCACACGTGGTCGTTTTGGCGACCGTCCAGAACGTCCAAGTCGTCCACGTAGTTTTGATTCAGACCGTCCGGCGCGCCCGCGTCGTGATGATGATCGTCCAGCAGGTCGTGGCCGTCCAGCAAGTGGTGGTCGCTTTGTTGATCGTGATGCACGTCCAAGTCGTCCGCGTCGCGATGACGATCGTCCAAGTCGTGCACGTAGTTTTGATTCAGACCGTCCGTCACGTCCGCAAACTGATGCGCAGCGTCGGGCTGATCAAGTTCGTTCACGCACTGGCGGTCGTCGTTACGATCGCGATGCCGCGCCACGTAACGATCATCATGTAGAGCGTTGGAAAGATGAAGGATCTACGCGTGCTCCGCGTAGAGGATCGGGAAGTCGTGATCACAATGCTCCGATTCATTTGGAGCGTGATGAAAAACGAGCATCAGCACCAGCCCTTGCACACGTTGAAGCAACGGTTGGTAAGAAGATTGCTGGCATTGTTGGCGATCAAGCGGCTAAGCGTTTGATCAGCAAACTTGCACTTGCGCTTGATGCATTTGAAAAGGGTCGCTACCAAGACGCAAAGCGCATCATCATTCCGATTACTCGTGAGTGTGAAGGCGTGCATCTCATTCATGAAATTGCCGGCTTGTCGTTGTATCGACTTGGACAATGGCGAGATGCTGCTGATCACCTCGAAAAGGCTCGCGCTGCGATGCCTGCTTCGACGTTGAACCATCCCGTTCTTGCTGACTGTTACCGGGCGTTGATGCGCTACGAAAAGGTTGATGAGTTGTGGAAGGAATTGAAGGACGCATCACCTGATCCAGCAATTGTGGCTGAAGGTCGTATCGTGGCTGCCAGTGCGCAGGCCGATAAGGGTGACATTCAGAACGCTGTTCGCATTATGCAACAGACCAAGAAGGATCCTGCAAAGGTTCGCGAACATCATCTTCGTGAATGGTACGTACTTGCCGATTTGTTTGACCGTTCGGGGGACGTGATCAATGCACGTGAATGGTTTGCCAAGATCGCCAATAACGATCCTGATTTTTCAGACGTTCGCGAGCGACTGTCAGCAATTGGCGCGCACTAGCGCGTCGCTAATTCGCGGATCACAAAACCAGTCCGCAGTTTTGGCGTAAAGAACGTTGACTTTGGTGGCATCAGCAAACCTTCGTTTGCCGTGCGCTGAATCTCGCTGACACTTACGGGGCGGATCAAAATCGCTGCGGTTGCATGTGTGCTGCGCAATTCGTGCTGTACTTCGCTGACTCCATGTTGGTATCGAACATCATGGGGCACGTTAGACAATGCATGCTCGAGATAGGCACTATCGAGATTTCGCACGCCTGCGAACTTCGATGCAATTGGTGTGAGCCAATGCGCAAAACCTGATTTGGAGACCAAACAGAGTGATCCTTGCTTATTCATTGTGGACAGTGTTGCATCATCGACTGGGTGAGCGTCGGAGATAGTGAAGTACGGCGATAGCGATGCTGCTAAATCTTTATACGTGATGTTTTCGTAGAGACGGTGAATCGCTGCAACGCTGAGTTGTTCATCTATCAATTCATTGATGTAGGTCATGGTGAGCTCGGCACCGGAAGTGCTGCCACCTAAACGGGCGCGAACCTCATCACGGTACGTCCGGCTGATTGCATAACGATGGTGGCCGTCGGCGATCACCACTGGGTGAGCAGCGATAGCAGATGAAATCTCATTGATGCGCCGAGTGTCGGTTACCCGTTCAATGCTGTGTATGACACCCTCGGTGTCAACGAGTGATCCCAGTTGTTCGCCCGGCTCAAGTAACAGTTCAGACAAGCCAGAGGCAAGAGATAACCCCCAAACAGGGGACAAATTGGCATCAGTAGCTCGAGTGAGTTCAAGTCGATCGGTCTTGGCCTTGGGTGTAGTCCTCTCGTGGGGCAAGACGCCGCCCGCGCCCTCGTCGACCACTTCTAAAGCACCAATAACACCAACTACGTTGCGCAGTTTTCCTGTTGTGTCAGTGAATTGCATTCTGTACACCGTGAAAGATGGTGCAGTGTCTCGCGTGAGAACTCCATCTCGAATCCAGTTGCTCATGATATGTGCAGCATCGTCATAGGGGTTGCCCGAATCGGAGACGGGCATATCGAGATTCACGATGTTGTTTTGGTGCCGCATAGCAAGTGCCAAGCGATCGCTGTCGGACAGCACGTCATACGGTGGTGAACACACTTCGTTTAACGGCAGGGTTTCTGAGTAACGAAGCGCCTGAAATGGTTCAAAACGAGGCACAATTACAGTGTGCCATTGAAGCCAGCTGTTTTGTGTGATCTGGATGGCGTCGTGTGGCTCACGCATCAGCCGATCCCGGGTTCAGTTGATGCGATTGCACGGATTCGTGAAGCAGGGCATCGCGTGCTGTTTGTCACCAATAATTCGTATGCAACCGCCGACGATCAAGCTCGAATCTTGGAAGAAATCGGAATTCCAGCATTAGGTGACGTTGTGACTGCTTCGCAGGCCGCTGGATCTTTGCTTGCGTCGGGAGATCGAGTGCTGACTTGTGGTGGACCAGGTGTCACACACGCTATTCAGGAATCTGGTGCAGTGATTGTCGGTAGATCTGATGATCCGAACTTTGACATGGCTACGCCGGTTGACGCTGTGGTTGTTGCGTTCCATCGCACATTTGATTTCGCAGGACTGACACGACTTTCGGCAAAGATTAGAGATGGTGCGCGGTTCATTGCGACTAACGATGACGCGACATACCCAACTCGAGATGGCGTCATCCCGGGTGGTGGGTCAATTGTCGCTGCTGTTGCTGCGGCAAGTGGAGTTCAACCGCGTGTGGCAGGAAAGCCGAATGAACCAATGGCAGCGATGGTGAGACGCGTACTAGATATTTCTGATCTGTCTAGTGCATGGATGGTGGGCGACAGAGCGTCAACAGATGGAGAGTTTGCGCGCACTGTTGGATGCAGGTTTGCGCATGTGCAAAGTGGTGTTGGTAATTCTGAAAATGAATTGGCACATGCTGCGTTCGCAGGGGTGAATCTGGCTGCATTTGCCGATTTTCTCATCGGACAGAAACGCTAAGTCGTGAGTACACGCCGACAGTCGGTCGATAAGGCGTTACTACAGCGCGGTTTGTGCGACACGGTTGAGCAAGCCCATGATCTCATTCGATCTGGCGTGGTCAGAGTGAATGGATCAATTGTGCTGACAACCAATCGCCAAGTTGCATTGCATGACGAGGTGCTGGTCAGACACTCTGAACAATTCGTGTCACGTGGAGGCCTCAAGATTGAGGCCGCGCTCAATGAGTTTGGGATCGATGTTGTCGGTAAGCGTGTTCTTGATGCGGGTGCATCGACAGGTGGGTTCACCGACTGTGTGTTGCAACGTGGCGCCCGCGAAGTGGTTGCTGTTGACGTGGGGAAGTCTCAATTACATGAGCGCATAGTCAGTGACCCGCGCGTTGTCGTGATCGATTCATTCAATGTTCGACGCCTTGGCGAATCAGATTTGCCAATTGAGCTCGATCGTAACTTTGACATTGTTGTAGTTGACCTTTCCTTTATTTCTCTCCGAACTGTGGCTCGGTCATTGAGCACCAAATTGGAGCCATCAGGCGATCTGATCGTGCTGGTCAAACCACAGTTTGAAGCGACAAAGCGTGAGGTTGATAAAGGGCAAGGCGTGATTACGGATCAAGGGATTCGCGACCGCGTCCTGTCCGAAGTGAGTTCTGCGATGCATGAGCTCGGGTTGGCTGAGCGGGGTCGTACGGAATCGCCTGTCCGTGGTGCAGAGGGCAACATTGAATATTTGGTCTGGTATAAGTTTGAAGCGTGCGCATAACGATGGGTGAGATCTAATGGCCAATATTTTTGTTATCGCGCACCACACACGGGTGGAAATTCCCGGCCTCGTCGCAGATCTTCAGCGCTGGTCGTCAGAGCATGGGCACTATCTCTGGATGCACGAATTTGATGCTCGTGCTGTGAACTGTGTCGAACTTTCTGATTCCCGACATGCAATGGATGCAGATTTGGTGGTCAGCCTTGGTGGTGATGGAACCGTATTGCGCGCGGTCCATATGTTGGATGGAGCGCCGGTACCAATTTTGGGAGTCAATGTGGGGACGATTGGTTACCTCACCGAAATTGAACCTGATGAACTGATCGATGCGTTGAATCGATGGCAAACGGGTACTTCAGGAACTGATTATGTGATTGATGCGCGCATGATGCTAAATGTCACGCTCCACAAGGCTGATGGATCAAGTTCGGTCTCGTGGCGCGCGTTGAATGAGGCGGTGTTAGAAAAACATCAATCCGGTCACACCGTGTGGTTGGACGTGGTGATCAACGGTCAGAATTTCGCCCGATACTCGGCGGATGGTGTCATCGTCAGCACGCCAACAGGAAGTACTGCGTATTCAATGAGTGCGCGCGGCCCAGTGGTTTCACCTCGCCATCGTGCATTGCTGATCACCCCAGTTTCCCCACACATGTTGTTCGATCGCTCGCTTGTCCTTGATCCACACGAGTCGGTACACATCAAGGTCGTGGGTACTCGTCCTGTAGATCTCGCCATCGATGGTCGCGGTGTTGCCAGCCTGACGCAGAACGACCTGGTGGTGTATGCGCCAGATTCCTGCCAAGCAATTTTCGTCAGACTGTTCAAAGAACCAAAGTTCCATCAAATCGTGCGGGCAAAGTTTGGTCTTGGCGAGGACTAGTGCTTTCCGAACTTCACATCGAAAATCTAGGAGTTATTGACACACTCGACTTGCAGTTGGACAGTGGTCTTGTTGCGCTCACCGGCGAAACGGGAGCAGGTAAAACCATGATTGTCGAGGCAATCAATTTGCTGGTAGGCGGCAGGGCAGATGCTGGAATAGTTCGTCCCGGTGCAATAGAAGCTCGAGTTGAAGGCCGCTTCGTGGTTGGCGAAGAAGAAATGATTCTGTGTCGAACGATCCCGCTCGATGGTCGTTCTCGTGCCTATATCAACGGGCGACTTGCAACAGTGGCGCAATTGTCCGAAATCGGTGCCGACTTGGTTGACATGCATGGTCAGCATGCACACCAGAGTTTGCTTGGGGCAAAGGCGCAACGAGAAGCTCTCGATACGTTTGCCGATGTTGACCTGGTGCCACTACGTGAAGCGCGCGCACGGTTAACTGAGATTGACGCAGCACTGGCAACGTTGGGTGGCGATGATCGGGCCCGTGCACGAGAAATTGACTTATTGCGTTTTCAGTCTCAAGAGATTGCCGATGCAGCGCTTGTGGGTGGAGATGAAGACGAACATTTATCCCGCGAAGAAGATGTGCTTGCTGATGCGGTGAATTATCGCGAGTCATTGTGGAAGGCGATTTCGGCGTTAACTCAAGACGACGGCGCTGCAGACTCTCTTGGCTCGGCTGTGGCGGCAATTGCGAATAAAGAACCATTCGCCGAAATTGTGACTCGAATCAAAGCTCTTCAGAGCGAGCTCGAGGACGTTTCGGCGCAAATGCGCGACGCGGCGGAACGAATAGAAGAAGATCCTGCGCGTTTGGACGACGTTCGAAAGCGACGACAGTTATTAGTTGATCTGCGCCGTAAGTATGGGGAATCACTCGCTGAAGTGATTCGCTATGGCGAAGAGGTCGGCGAACGGCTGCGCGAACTTGAATCCTTTGAGGCCCGCGCTGCGACCCTTGATGCTGAACGTGAACATGCAGTTGCCCAACTTGAAGTTGCACAACGAGTAGTAGGCAAGGCCCGTCGCGATGGTGCGGGTCCACTTGGTTCCAAAGTGCAAAAACACCTGCGAACACTTGCCATGGCTCATGCGCTGATTGAGGTTTCGGTGGGCGCTGACCCAGGAGACGACGTGGTGTTTCTGCTGGCAGCTAACCCAGGTTCACCTGTCATGCCGCTAACAAAAGTTGCATCGGGAGGCGAGTTGGCGCGAACGATGCTGGCGTTGCGTCTGGTGCTCAGTTCGGGTCCCGCAACGTTGGTATTCGATGAAGTCGATGCAGGAATTGGTGGTGAAGCAGCCGTTGCGGTAGCCCAAGCACTGGCTCAACTTGGTGTTCGTCACCAGGTGTTTGTGGTGACACACCTGCCACAAGTAGCGGCTTCTGCGCACACTCATATTCGGGTTTCGAAGAAGGTGCAAGATAATGCGACATTTGCTCTGGCGGCTTTGCTCACGGATGAAGAACGTGCGGAAGAGATTGCTCGCATGCTTTCGGGGGGCATAGCAGAAGCCACGGCCATTGAACATGCTCGTGAGTTGTTGCGTGATTCTCAAGGGAAAGTGGCAAAAAGCCAGTCAAGCGACAAGCGTTCTCGGCGGTAGTCGATTTCAGGGTATGCTTATCTCCCGTCGTGAGATAAACGGTTCCTCGGCAGAACCTAGACACCGGACGGAGAGCAGTTATGCCAAAACACGTATTTGTGACAGGTGGTGTTGCGAGCTCTTTGGGTAAAGGACTCACCGCCTCCTCCTTGGGGCGTTTGTTAAAAATGCGTGGTCTGCGTGTCACCATGCAAAAGCTCGATCCGTATATCAATGTCGATCCAGGAACGATGAATCCGTTTGAGCATGGCGAAGTATTCGTTACCGATGATGGAGGAGAAACCGATCTCGATCTCGGTCACTACGAACGATTCATCGATGAAAATCTCACTCGGGCATCAAATGCAACTACTGGCAGTATTTATCAAGCGGTGTTAGCTGCTGAGCGTCGCGGTGATTACCTCGGACGCACGGTTCAGGTCATCCCGCATGTCACCGATGAAATTCGCCGTCGAATTAAGCGTCTCGCAACTGATGATATTGATGTTGTGATCACCGAGATTGGTGGAACGGTAGGAGACATTGAGATTCTTCCTTTCCTCGAAGCGGTTCGGCAGTTCCGTAACGAAGTAGGCAGAGACAATGTTTGTTATGTGCATGTGACGTTGGTGCCATTTATTGGGCCGAGCGGCGAGCAGAAAACAAAACCTACCCAGCACAGCGTCACCGAGCTTCGGTCACGAGGCATTCAGCCAGACATCATCGTGTGTCGCAGCGATGAGCCGATTAGCGATGCACTGAAGCGCAAAATCTCGAACCAATGTGACGTTGAACAAAAGAACGTGATTAACGCGGCCGATGCACGAAACATCTATGAACTGCCACTGATCCTTCATGATGAAGGACTCGATACGCAGATTTGCAACGTTCTGCGGATTGATGCGCCTCTCGATCTCACGCCGTGGCGCGAAGTGGTAGCGCGCGTTGAGGCTTCCACTGCACCGGTGCGAATCGGCTTGATCGGCAAATATGTCGAGCTACAAGACGCATATCTTTCGGTTGTTGAAAGTTTGAAGCATGCCGGATTTCACCATGCGGCAAAGGTGGAAATCGTGTGGATTCAAGCCGAAAATGTTGAGGGTTTACTCGCTGAAGAGCAACTCGCAACTCTTGATGGCATTGTGATTCCTGGTGGTTTTGGTACACGAGGTGTAGAAGGAAAAATCAGGGCAGCCCAATATGCGCGGGAGCACAATGTGCCGTGTCTTGGGCTGTGCCTAGGAATGCAAGTGATGACCATCGAGTTTGCTCGCCATGTTCTCGGTCTTGCCGATGCCCATTCGACCGAGTTTGACGCTTCAACGCAGAATCCTGTAATTGATCTCATGGTTGACCAGCGTGATGTCACCGATTTGGGTGGCACGATGCGACTTGGCGCGTATTATGCGCAGTTGGAGCCTGGTACAAAAGTTGCGAATGCATACGGCCAACCGGTTGTGAGTGAGCGGCATCGTCATCGCTACGAGTTCAATTCGAAGTATCGTGCACGCTTTGAGGAATCGGGATTCATATGCAGCGGTTCGTCGCCCGATCGTCGTTTGGTTGAATTCATTGAACTGAATGACCATCCATTTTGGGTGGGGACACAAGCGCATCCAGAATTCAAGAGCAGGCCAGATCGGCCTCATCCTTTGTTTCGGGAGCTCATTGGTGCATCGCTAGGGCATCGGGTCAAGCGCATGAATGCACCAGAAACAAACAAGTCAACTGATTCTGCCTCTTCGCTGAGCTCCTGAATTCTGTGATGTCAACGCTGGCTCACAGCGAGCGTTTTCTCACATGGATGACGATTGAGCAGGGACGTTCACCCCGCACTATCGACGCCTATCGTCGCGACATTGCAATGTATGAAAAGTTTTTGTCCTCCCGGAATTGCGATGTGTTGACCAGTAACTCCGAAGTGGTCGAACATTACATTGCGTCGTTGCGTTCATCAGGAAAAGCTGAAAAATCAGTTGCACGAATGTACGCGGCGGTGCGAATGCTGCATCGTTATCTCGTTGAGGAGCGCATTCGAAGCGACAACCCAACGCTAGGTGTTGATGGGGTGAAAGTTCCTAGTGGAATTCCAAAAGCGTTGTCGGAGGATCAGGTCTCCCGAATTTTGGCATCCGCATCTGGGGTCGATTCGCTTGCGATACGCGACCGCGCACTACTTGAATTTTTGTACGCGACCGGCGCCCGAATATCAGAGGTGTGCGGGTTGAGCCTGTCCGACATTGATATGGAGTCGCAACTGGTCAGGTTGTTCGGAAAAGGTGCAAAAGAGCGAATCGTTCCCTTTGGAAACCACGCCAAGAATGCACTTGAGGAATGGCTTGGGGCAGGTGGCAGGCAAATGGTTGCCCCAGAGCAGTGGGCAAAGCGAGACCATGCCGATGCAGTGTTTCTTGGATCACGAGGCACTCGGTTGAGCCGACAAGCGGCATGGGGGATTGTGCGTAAGTATGCGCGCCTGGCTCAGATCGGAGAGGAGATCTCTCCCCACGTCTTGAGGCATTCGTGCGCTACGCACATGTTGGTTCATGGTGCTGATTTGAGGATTGTGCAAGAACTGCTTGGGCACGCATCGGTAAGCACGACTCAGATCTATACACGCGTGGACAACGAGGTGTTATTTCGTATGTACAAGGACGCTCATCCGCGGGCAAAGATCGGATTTGGGGTCAACACATGATGATGCACCTCGTTCGTCGGTTTGTTCGCTCAATTGGTGGACGTCGGCTTACAGAACAGCAATTGCTGTGGGTGAGTATCACCCTGAGTCACAGTGAACTTGCATTGTGGAACCAGATGAGCAGTCCCGATCAACGTCACAGTGTGTACGTCGGAGAGCGTTTTGTTGCTTTGGTGCCCGATGCGAATCAGCAGGAGTTAGCAGGGGCCCTGCTGCATGACATCGGGAAAATCGAAAGTCAGTTGAACACGTTAGAGCGAGTTGTTGCAACGATGATCGGCCCACGAACGTCACGCTTTCGTTCATATCACGATCATGAGCGAATTGGAGTCGAGTTGCTCACGCAGGCTGGATCGTCTGAAACAACTATTGGTGTGCTTAATGGTTGTGCATCACCCAAGGTTGTTCAGGCGTTTCGTGATGCTGACGACATCTAGCTGCGTGCTTAGCGCGGATAGAAACCGATTGCTCGGTGTGCGCGTTCAAGCGTGACATGGGCAACGGCTGTTGCCTTCTCTGCGCCGATGCGCAGCAGCCGACCAAGTTCGGCAGGGTCGCCTTTCAATTCGTTGTAACGCAGTTGAATAGGTGCAAGCATTTCTGCAACAGCAGCACCACAATCTGACTTAAGAGATCCATATTGGTGATATTGGTCAGCCAGAGTTGTCGCCGGCGTGTTTGTCACTGCGCTCAAGATATCGAGCAAGTTGGCAATACCAGGTTTTGTCTCTCGGTCGTAACGCACTTCATTGTCTGAATCAGTGACTGCACGTTTGAATTTCTTTTCGATCACCGATGGCGCGTCAAGCATGTATACACATCCAGCTTCGGTTTCAGACGACTTAGACATCTTTGATGTCGGGTCAGTTAAGTCCATAACACGAGCGCCCGCCGGAGGGGTTACGGCCTTTGGCAAGACAAATGTGTCGCCAAAACGATGATTAAAGCGGGTCGCGATATCGCGGGTGATTTCGACGTGTTGTCGTTGATCATCGCCGACTGGCACCTCGTTTGCGTCATAGAGCAAGATGTCTGCAGCCTGTAGCGCGGGATACGTAAACAAACCTGCAGATACGAAGTCTGCTTCTCGTTTTGCAGATTTATCTTTGAACTGAGTCATTCGGCTGAGTTCACCAAAACTGACAGTGCACTCCATAATCCAGCCAAGTTGGCTGTGTTCAATTACATGAGATTGAACAAAAACGGTTGCGATGTGAGGGTCAAGTCCAACAGCAAACAGCATTGCGGCGAGTTCAATGGTGTTTTTACCAAGCTCTCCAGGCGTGTCTGTGACAGTGAGCGCATGAAGGTCGACAATTCCGTGAAATACGTCATTGGTGTGTTGTCCGCTTACCCAATTACGCAAGGCCCCCAGGTAGTTTCCGAGGTGCACCTCACCCGTTGGTTGGATGCACGAAAGAACTCTGGCCACGGTGTAACGCTAGTAGACAAGGGCGATTCGGCTCAGGACATTTAGGGTTGGTGAACTAATCTGTTCGCATGGCTTTTGAGGTAGCAACCCCGGTTTATGACGGGCCGTTTGACCTCTTGCTGCATCTGATCCTGAAAGAAGAAGTGGATATCCACGAGGTGTCGCTGACACGAATTGTGGAGGCATATCTTGAAGAGATTCAGCGGATGCAGATGCTCGATCTCGACGTTGCAACAGAGTTTTTACTGATTGCATCAACATTGGTCGAATTAAAGACCAGGCGATTATTGCCAGGTAAGCAAGACATGGATCTTGATGAAGAACTCGCGCTGTGGTCAGAGCGCGATTTGCTGCTAGCGCGATTACTGGATTGCAAGACGTTTAAAGACGTTGCTTCGGTGTTCACGCAATTGGCGGAGCAGGCAAGCCTGAGTTACCCGCGTCGGTCAGGTCCAGATGAACGATTCGCAGACTTGATGCCAGACATGTTGGAAGGCGTTACGCCCGTACGTCTGCAGCGAGCATTTTTGCGTGCAACCCAACCAAAGCCACCGACAGCAATCGACTGGTATCACGTTGCTCCGATTAGGGCGAGCGTTGCAGAAGCGTTGATGGAAATGCTGGAGACGCTGCCAAAACTTGGCAAGGTGACCTTTAAGCAGATCACCGAAGCAATTCACGATCGAATCGAAGTGGTTGTTCGATTTCTTGCAATTCTCGAACTATTCAAGCAGGGTCGCATCAGTTTGGAACAAACGGATCGCTTTGGAGATATTGAAGTGATGTGGACTGCGGGTAACGACACCGGATTTGTGTCGGCGATGCAAATAGACGACTACGAAGGATGATCAGGATTTCATGAGCGATAGCAATTCACACGCTGACAATGTTTCGGCAGAATCGGTTCGTGCCCTAGAGGCAATTTTGATGGTGGCGATGGAGCCAGTTGATTCATCGTTGCTTGCCCAATTGCTGGAGCTATCAGTAGCAGCCGTTGAAGGTTTGTGCGAACGACTTGCGGCAACATATGACGAGGCAGGTCACGGTTTTGCATTGGTCAAAGTTGCCGGTGGGTATCGTTTTCAGTCTCACCAAGACATGTCGTCATACGTTGAACGCTTTGTGCTCGATAGTCAACAAGCACGAATATCATCGGCAGCTCTTGAAACTCTTGCCATCATTGCCTACAAGCAGCCAATTTCGCGGGGCCAGGTTGCCGCCATTCGCGGCGTAGATCCAGACGCGGTAATGCGTACGTTGCAGGCGCGTGGTTACATCACCGAATCTGCGCGTGATGATGGTCCGGGTCAGGCAGTGCTTTTTGGCACGACACCGCTGTTCTTGGAGCGTTTAGGAATTGAATCACTCGCAGCGCTGCCTGCAATTGCAGATTTTGTTCCGGATGCTGCAGTTGTTGAAGCACTCGAACAAGGATTGCGTATCGTTCCGCAACCCGAATGAACGACGAAGGCGAACGACTGCAGAAAATTCTTGCACAGCGAGGTTGGGGCAGCAGGCGGGCTTGCGAAGAAATCATCGCTGAGGGTCGTGTTTCCGTCAATGGAGAAATTGCGCAGCTGGGTAGACGAGTCAACGTTGACGTCGACACCGTGGAAATTGACGGCGCGCCGGTCGGCGTTCGGCCTGATTTGGTGTACTACCTCGTAAACAAGCCAATCGATGTAATCAGCACGGCAATTGATACACACGATCGCGAGACGGTTGTTGACATCGTTCCTAACGAGCCGCGCGTGTACCCGGTTGGTCGTCTCGATGGGGACTCGGAAGGATTAATTCTTTTGACTAACGATGGGGAATTGACGCACCGCATCACGCATCCAAAATTCGGCCTCGATAAGGAATATCTCGTTCATGTTGAAGTGGGATCAGCTGATGTCAGCGACACATCAATTCATCGTTTGCGCAAGGGCATTGAACTTGATGATGGTGTTACATCTCCGGCAGAGGTAAGCAGGCTGCAGGAAGGTGTGTTGAAGTTTGTTATCCACGAGGGTCGTAATCGCCAGATACGAAGGATGTGTGAAGCGGTTGGACACCCCGTTGTGCGATTGGTCCGCACTCGGATTGGACCGATTAGGGATGCAACACTCAGACCAGGTCAATGGCGAACGCTGACGAATGATGAAGTAAAGCAGTTAATAGAGGCAGTCGCACACTAAGCCTCGGGTACGATATTTTCTTGTGAATCAGCGTCGAGCAAATGTCTTTGGGCTTGGCCTGATCGGCGGTTCTCTGGCTGCGGCGCTGACAGCTCGGGGTTGGACGGTTACGGGTACCGACCAGGATCCCAAAATCGAACACGAGGCGATGTCACTTGGGCTGATTGCTCATATGGGTATCGATCACGATGCGGAGATCACCTTTGTCGCCACTCCCGTTTCCTCTGTTGTAGAGCAGGTAAAACGAGCGCTTGCATCCACTGCTGGTCTGGTAACTGACGTAGGTGGGGTAAAGGCAAACATCGTCGGCGAGATTGATGATCAACGTTTTGTTGCAGGACATCCGATGGCTGGCAGCGAGCTCGTCGGATTGGCGGGTGCAGACGAGTCTTTATTTGAAGGGGCAGTCTGGGTGCTTACACCGTCTGCTCTCACCTCTGACGAAACCTTTGCCAAAGTCGCACAAATTGTTACAGAGCTGGGTGCAGAATTTGTTGTCCTTACGGCCGAACGCCACGATCAACTAGTTGCCATTGTGAGTCATTTGCCTCACCTCACAGCAGCAACGCTGATGTCATTGGCTGGTCAATCTGCAGAAGAACACGTAGCGGTGTTGCGACTCGCTGCCGGAGGGTTTCGGGATATGACCCGCGTTGCTTCAGGTCATCCAGGCATTTGGATTGATGTGTGCAAAGAGAACAAGCATGCGATCATCTCAGCACTTGACGGAATGATTGATGGTCTTCAATCCATGCGTCACATTATTAGCGAGGAACAATCGGAGAAATTGTTCGAACGGCTCCAAGCAGCCAGGGTTGCACGCGCAAACCTTCCTGGGCGAGTTGGCGCGTTGCTCGATGTGGTTGAAGTTCGCGTCCCAATACCTGACCGCGCAGGTGCAGCTGCCGAGATCTTCTCGTTAGCTGCTGAACTCGGCGTGAACACTGCCAACTTTGAAGTGGCCCACTCGGTTGAGGGTGATCGTGGAATTCTGGTACTTGTTATTGATCAAGCAAGTCAAGATGTGTTCAAGGGTGGTCTCATCGCACGCGGGTTTAGGCCATCCATTCAAAGATTGAGTTGACATCCATGACGTCTCAGGTTGTCGCTCCTCGCACACGTCCACTGCAAGCACTTGTGCATGTTCCTGGTTCAAAGAGCGTTGCTGCCAGAGCACTGATCTGCGCAGCATTGTCAGATGACCCAAGCGTTGTCAGCAATCTTCCTTCGGGTGATGACACCTCAGCAATGCTTGCTGGATTACAACAACTGGGTGCTGAGATCAATGTTGTTGGCAGTTCGGCAGAGTTCACAGGTTCACTTTCGCTTGAGTCTGCTCATTCGGTTGTCGTCGATGCGGCACTTGCTGGCACAACTGCCCGATTTCTTACAGCCGTTGCAGCCTTGCGTAACGGAGAAACAGTGATCACCGGACACGATGCATTACGCAATCGCCCAATGCATGACTTGCATCAAGCCTTGGCTGATCTTGGTGCTGTTGTTACACCGCTCAACGGGGTAGGGCGGTTGCCAGTTTCAATACGACGCGGACCACAAATCACTGATTCGGTTGCTATTGCCGGCTCAGTCTCGAGCCAATTCACGTCAGGGCTGATGTTGATTGCCCCGCGACTTCCACAGGGGCTTGGCATCGTGATTGAAGGATCGAGCGTTTCCGAGTCATATGTTGCAATGACTCAGGGTGTGCAAAAAGCATTTGGCGTTGCGGCCAGTGAGATTTCCCGTCGTCAATATCGATATTCGCCGAGCCGTTATGTTGGTTGTCGATACGAAGTTGAACCCGATGCATCATCTGCCTCGTATCCACTTGCTGCGGCGGCAATCGCTGGCGGTACGGTGAGCGTCTCGGGACTCGGAAGATCTGGGCTACAAGGCGATAGTGCCTTCCCAGAAGTACTTGCCCGTATGGGGTGTGTCATCAGGCGCGAGGGATCAGATGTGTCTGTCACGCGAGAAGCTGGTCAACCACTTGAGGGAATTGATATCGATATGGGCGATATGTCGGATTTGGTTCCGACACTTGCTGTGGTTGCGACGAGAGCCATATCTCCGACGGTGATCAGAGGTGTTGGATTCATCCGCAACAAAGAAAGTGATCGAATCGGCGATTTGGCACATGAAATGAGAACTCTTGGCGCCGATGTGGAAGAACATGACGACGGCTTGAAGATCAAGCCTTCTGCTTTGCACGGTGCAACGGTGTACACCCACCACGATCATCGGCTCGCAATGGCATTAGCGCTACTTGGGTTGGTCGTTCCGGGCGTAGTCGTTGCTGACCCGGATGTCGTATCCAAAAGTTGGCCCGAGTACTGGCAGATGTTGGACACGTTGCAATGACATCACTTCGCGACGATGGAATTGACGTGGCACTCGACACTCGATTGAGCCTTAAACACCCTCGATTCGAAGAGATCACGTTGAGACACCGCGGGGCGATTGATCGCGGCGAACCCAGCTACAAGGATCCCGCTTCGGGGCTAACGGTAATGACCGCACGATTTCTTGCTGATCGAGGCTATTGCTGTTTAAGTGGCTGTCGTCACTGCCCGTTCGTTCAAGAGAGATGAACTAGATTGTTGCCCATCAGTCGCCAATAGTGAGGGAGCCATTTTGAGCGAGATCCGTGAAATCATGTCGTGGGAATTATTCGGAGTAGCAAGTCGTGAACTTGCAATCCAGGTTGCACAAAGTGGCTATGAACCCGACATCATTTTGGCGATCGCTCGCGGAGGATTGCTCTCGGCTGGTGCACTCGGTTATGCATTGTCCGTGAAGAACACCTACACGATGAACGTTGAGTTTTACACCGGCGTGAATGAGCGTCTTGCCGTTCCGATGATTCTGCCGCCGGTGCCAAGCCTTGTTGACTTGAAGGATTCCAAGGTGCTGATCGTTGACGATGTTGCCGATACGGGACACACGCTGAAGCATGTACTCGAATTTTGCAAAGGCCAGCTCGCCGATACACGACTTGCCGTGCTGTACGAAAAGTCGCAGTCCATCGTTAAATGCGATTATGTCTGGAAGTACACGGACGAATGGATCAACTTCCCGTGGAGCGATAAAGACCCCGTTGCAAAACGCAAATGGAGCGTCAAAGACGCCTGATCACTATCCCTGGTAACTGATATCAGGGTTGAGGAAATCGTTATTCACAATGTTGGTTGCAGTGATATCTGCGATCTCAAGTCCTTGTTCACGAAGGATAGGAGTGGCCTTGCCAAGGAAGTCGTTGACGCGACTTTCCTCGAGATCACCAAACAATGGCGTGTCACCGTTGCCAATGATGTTGAGGGCTTGCAACTGCGCAACACAGTTCGCCAAATCTCCGTCGGTCTGAGTCCACCAACTGTCGTAAGCCACTACTGCGGCCTTGATGATGGCATTAGTGCGATCAGGGGCGGCAATGAAGTCGAGTTGTGCCTGTTGCATCATTGGAACGAGTAGTTCAAGGCAAGGCGAGAGCGACTCAAGTCGATCGGCACGAATCGCCAAGTTCTGTGCATAAGAGTTCCAGCCCAGATCATGGATCAATGTGTAGCCAGCATCGATTGCACCTGTGTCGAGGTTTGCGTACTTGTATGGCTCTGAAGTAGCGAAGCCCTGGTGTGCTGCGTCCTCGGTGGCTAAGAGCAAGTTGCCCTTGTAGTTGCTATCTACTTGGTCCTTCTTCAGAATCCCTTGAGCAACAAAGTAACGAGCCCATGCTGGATCTCCATAAACAAATATCGATTCAACAGATTTTGCAACATCGGCAAGCCCTTGCGCCGTTGGATGATTTGCCTTATTCCAGAGCACAACCTGTGGGTTGATATTCAATGGATTGAACACTGCAATTGTTGGAGCATCGATGTAGCGAGTGAGAGCAACGTCGGTACCGACATATCCCATGGTGATTGCATCATCTTGATACATCGCAGTGACTACGGGCGTCTGAAGAAATGGCCCACCGGCACGAATCTGTAACTGAACTCCCTGGTCCACACCTTGGAAGGTGAGGGTTCCTGTTGTTGCACCCGTGTCCTTGGACGATGTTGCATCAGGTCCCAAGAGTTCGTAGATGCCACCATGTTCGGCTTCAGGGAACCAGTCGGTTTGGACAACAACGGCGTCGGGACAGATTCCGGCGAGAGCGCCAGTTTTTGGTGTTGCAGTGGTGTTATCAGATTCCCCAGACCCACCACAAGAGGCAAGGATAAGAGCGGTTGCTGAGAGCGCGCACACGTAACGAGTAACGGATGACAATTTCATAGGGTCTCCTGTTGATGATGGTGATGGGTTACAGAGTTGAGGTTTCGTGCCAACGTCCAACGACGACACGATTGACAAGTCCGAATCCGAGGAACAGCATAAGACCTAACAGGGTCGCAAACAGAGCGGTGATGAACATTGGTCCCGACAAATTATTGAGGAAAAAGAATGTGATCAACTGTCCAAGGCCCGGGTCGCCCCTCGTGAAAAAGAAGTCCCCAACGATTGCTCCAATAACTGCAAGGCCAGCAGAGACGCGAAGTCCAGTAAATATCGCTGGTGATGCATAGGGCAATTGCAATTTCACTAAAACGGTAAATCGCGTGCAATTGTGCAGTCGAAATAGATCTCGAAGACCTTGTGGAACGGACTGGATGCCAAACAACGTATTCGAAACGATTGGGAAAATCGAAATGATGACAGTTACAACAACACGTGCTGTGAAGTTGGCGCCGATAAGCCGGATCATCAATGGAACGATGGCGATGATCGGAGTGACCTGTAAAGCAATAAGGTGCGGCCATAGCGACCGCTCGATCCACTTTGCCTGTGCCATCAATATTCCCAGGAATACCCCGAGAACAGCCGATATCGCTAAGCCTGTCAACGCGGTGCGTGTACTGATGGCTAAGGCAGTAAAAATTCGATCGCGAACAGTTCCTGAGAAATCCTCGAACAATCGATGGGGAGGCGGAACGATCATTGGCTTTCCAGAAGCAGGCGAAAAATTGTTGTCGAGAGAATATGCAACCGCATACCACGCTGAGATGAACGCGACGAACACCGCCGTTGGTCCAACGAGAGAGACCATGGTTTTTTTAATCGTGCGTACATAAATCATCGCTGGATACTCCGAAACGTAGACGCGATGCGTCCGGTCAATAAAGCAAATTCCGGTGTGTAGCGCAGCTCGTCATCTCGCACGCTGCCAAAAGGGATGACGAACTCTTCGATGATATGTCCAGGTCGTGGCGACATTACCAATACTCGATCTGAAAGAAATACTGCTTCGGATATTGAGTGAGTGATAAACAGCGAGGCTGCGTTGATTCTCGCAAGAATCGCTCGCAAGTCCGAGTTGAGACGCTCTCGAGAAAATTCGTCTAGTGCGGAAAACGGTTCGTCAAATAAAAAAATGTCAGGCTCACAGACCAGCGATCGGGCGAGTGATGTACGCATCTTCATGCCGCCAGAAAGCTGGCGGGGTATTTTTTCGGCACTGTCTTGCATGCTGACAAGTTGCAGTACATTGTCGACTCGTCTGTTGATCTCATGTCGATCGACATCATCTAGTTCGAGATTGAGGGCTATGTTTTTACGAACGTTGCGCCACGGCAAAAGCGTTGAATCTTGAAATACAAATTGCAGCGATCCATTGCGTATGACTGATCCAGAACTTGGCTCAAGGAGTCCACTGGCTATGCGGAGCAATGTGCTTTTGCCACATCCACTTGGGCCAACAATGGACACAAACTCTCCTGGATTGAGTTGCAGGTTCGTACTGCCTAGAGCCAGTGTTGAATCAGGAAACTGATGACTTACGTCGATGAATTCAAGAACTGGTATCACCAACTACCACGCTCGATCATGACGTCTTTGAGTACAGATGGTCGATCTGTCATGATGCCGTCTACGCCCAAATCAAACAGATGATTCATCTCTTGTGGATCATCGATGGTCCACACATGCACATGCAAGCCAGATTCATGGGCGGCTTCCACAAATTTTTTATCGGTGATGGTGAGCGGGCCTTGCTTATGAGGCACTTGGGCGGCGTACGCGCCAGGGAAGACCCGTTGTGGCCCAATCCAGCTGCGTACTCGCAGTTTTGCAACCTCGCGTGGTCCAAGCGAGGTGCACAGCGCCGGTCCAAATATCTCACGTAACGATGCAAGCCGCTTGTCGCTAAATGATCCAACGCACACTCGATCCAACAGTCCAGAGTCTTGAAGTATTTTGACGAGTGGTTGAAGCGCATTGTCGGATTTGCAGTCAATATTGATACGCGCGTCTGGCCATGCGTCAAATATCTGTTGCATTAACGGAATCGGTTCAGTTCCATTGATGCGAAAGTTCTTAACCTGCTCATAGGTCATCTCACTAATCACTCCTGGCTGACCACAGGTTCGCAACAGATCGTCATCGTGAAATGCAAGAAGAACACCATCGCTCGTTGCATGAACATCGGTTTCTAAATACCGATAGCCCAGGTCGATTGCCCTCTGGAACGCAGGCAACGTGTTCTCGGGAGCATCGCTTGCTCCACCGCGATGAGCAAATGCGATGGGTTTGTTCTCCTGTAAAAAAGGATGGGTCATGATGATGAACTAAATTTTGCGGCCTGAATTGGCCCAATATTCATCCTTCAGCAAGCGCTTGTAAAGCTTTCCGGTCGGATGCCGTGGCAACTCTTCGCGGAAGTCAATACTGCGGGGGCATTTGAAATCTGCGAGAGATTCTTTGCAATACGCGATCAGACGTGCGCTGAGTTCGGCGCTCTCTTTGGCTGACGTTGGCATGGTTACCGGTTGTACAACTGCTTTGACCTCTTCACCAAATTCTTCATGTGGGATTCCGAATACGGCAACGTCAATGACGTCTGGGTGATGTATCAACGCGTTCTCTGCCTCTTGTGGATAGATGTTGACTCCACCACTAATAATCATGTACGCCTTGCGGTCGGTGAGATAGAGAAAGTTGTCGTGGTCGACATAGCCAATATCGCCAAGAGTTGACCAACCTCGCCCTTGTGGATCGCGTGAGGCTTGTGTCTTCTCCGGATCGTTGTGATATTCGAAAGTGGCTGTACTTTCAAAAAAGACGGTTCCCGTTTCGCCAACAGGTAACACGTTTCCTTTATCATCGAGGATGTGAATGGTTGCGTTTAATGCCATTCCAACGGTACCTGGATGCGCGAGCCATTGCTCGGTGTTGCAATAGACGAAACCGTTACCTTCGCTTCCTGCGTAGTACTCATGAATCACTGGTCCAAACCAATTGATCATCGATCGTTTCGTCTCAATCGGGCAAGGAGCGGCGGCATGGAATACATACGACAAACTCGATACGTCATATTTCTGTTTAGTTGCATCAGGCAACTTCAACATTCGAACGAACATCGTTGGAACAGTTTGTGTGTGCGTAACGCTGAATTTTTCAACACAGTGCAAGAACTGCTCAGCATCGAAATGGTCCATGACGATTGATGTTCCACCCGTGCGGTGTACCGACATGTTCCAACGCAAAGGCGCAGCGTGATACAGCGGAGCGGGTGACAGGTAGACAACATGTTCATCAAAACCGAGAAGAAACTGCGCGAGCCCGGTAAGCGCGTTTGGCGATCCAAGGGGATTTCGCGGAAATTGCAAACGAACACCCTTCGGGCGTCCTGTTGTGCCACTCGAATACAGCATGTCGGTCCCATCAATCCGTTCCTCAAGAGGAGTTTCAGACGATCGCTCAACCGCATCTTCAAAACTGTCGAATCCGGGAATGGTTCCATCAAGCATGAGTCGAAGTTCGACAAGGGGAATCGTGGCTGCAATCTCTTGAGCTTGATCGGCTTTGTAATGCGAAGTGATGTAAGCCTTTGCTCCGCAATCGTTGAGGATATATGTCAACTCATCTGAGGTGAGTCTGCTCGAGCACGCGGTGTAAATCAATCCCGCGTAATGGCATCCCCAAATGATTTCGAAGTAACGCGGGTGATTCTCGAGGCACAGCGCGATGTGGTCACCAACTTGCAAACCACTCTGTCGAAGCAGGTTGCTGATCTTGTTCGCGGCGTTATCGAGCTGCGCATAAGTGAGGATTGCCCCTGTTTGCGCGTCGATGACTGCGGGCTTATCGGGACTGATTGCGGCAAAGTGACCGGGATACATGGTGGCAACGGTAGTACTTCGCGAGAGGGTAAATCTAAGGTTCGGTCTTTGGTGGATACAGTCACATGGTGCATGAAGAGCGGTTTCGGGAACTATTCCACACTCGAGGTGGCCCCGTTGCGCTAGATGAGGCGTTGGCAATCATCTGTTGGTGCGCTAATTCTGAGATCGATCCGCAGTCGGTGCTTGTTCGGCTTGATGAGTTAGCCGATCAGATGACCGCAACAACAGCCGTTGAACTAATGGCCGAACTGTTTGGTCCATCGGGTTTTGTTGGCAACTCAGTTGAGTATGACGATCCCGCTAATTCTTTGTTGAATCAGGTGATGACAAGAAAACTGGGAATTCCGATCACGTTGAGTGCAATTGCGATCGAGGTGGGTCGTCGCGTGGGTATTCCAATCATTGGCGTTGGTATGCCTGGACATTTCTTATGTCGCTCAGGCGAGGGAGCAGGCATCTTGTTTTTTGATCCATTTCACTCATCGCGTTCGCTTTCGGCACAAGAATGCAGGTCCCTCTATGAATCCATCACACAATTAGATAATTGGAGTGCGGAATTTTTGGAACCGTCAGATTCGAGAATCATGGTGATTCGCACACTCAGCAATCTGAAATCGATTTATCGCAGGCGCGGCGATATGGCGAATCTGCGTTGGGTAATGCGTTTGCGGACACATATTCCCGAGATTGCTGCCGTTGAGTCAACTGAATTCGCCAAGTTACTTCGTCGGTCCAACTAGTGGCTCTCGGTTGTATGTGTCAATGAATAATGAATTATCGTGTGCCCAGCGGACGCTAAAGGAGTGTTATGGCCACTGATGTGTTAGCAGGACAAGAGCAACGGGTTGCTGAACTGACAGACCAGCTTGTGTCTCAGTACCCGCCGTCGTCCACACACGCAGTGGAGTTTCTCGGGGCTCAATATGACATGGGTTTGGCGTGGGTGCATTTTCCTGTCGGGTCAGGGGGGTTGGACGTCAGTCCAAAGTTTCAAAAGATTGTCAATGAAAAGATTGCGCGTGCAGGTGGCCCAAGTTCCTATGCGCGTAATCCAATCGGTTATGGAATGTGTGGTCCAACTGTTGTCGAGTGGGGAACTGCTGAACAAAAAGATCGTTATCTTCGCCCTTTGTTCACTGGAGAAGAGATTTGGTGTCAGTTGTTTTCTGAACCTGGCTCGGGCTCCGATTTTGCTGGGCTCTCAGCAAAGGGCGTTCGTGATGGTGAAGAGTGGATCATCAATGGACAAAAAGTATGGACAACTTTGGCGCACCTTTCTAAGTGGGGCTTGTTAGTTGTTCGCACCGACGCAGATGCGGTGAAACATGCCGGGCTCACAGCAGTAGTCGTCGATATGCAAGCGCAAGGCGTGGAGGTTCGTCCACTTCGACAGATGACGGGCGAAGCAGAATTCAACGAGGTGTATTTCACAGATACCAGAGTTCCCGTATCGGAAACTCTGGGAAACGTTGGAGACGGTTGGCGGGTGAGTCTCACGACACTCATGAATGAGCGAGTCGCAATCGGTGGTGCGATTCCCCAAAAAGGTTCTGGTCCAATCAGGGAAGCAGTGAGATTGTGGCAACAGAAACCGGTTGAATCTCAAGACCTCGCAACAAAAGATCAGTTAATGAAGTTGTGGATACGAGCAGAGGTTGCGCGTCTTACCAACATCCGTGCAGGGCAAAGCAGGAAAATGGGTGTGCCTGGTCCAGAAGGGTCAATCGGCAAAATGGCAAGTGCTGACCTCAATAAGGAAACTTATGAGTTCTGTATCAAGTTGCTTGGAGCTGAAGGAATGCTGTACGGCAGCTATGAAATGGTACGTCCAGATACCGCGATGAGTTTTGACTCAATTCCAAAGGCCTTTTTGAGGGCGCGTGCCAACAGCATTGAAGGCGGAACCAGTGAGGTAATGCGTAACATCCTTGGTGAACGCGTTCTTGGGCTACCAGGGGATGTGCGTGTTGATCGTGAAATTCCGTGGAGCAAAGTTCCAAGAAACTAAATTCTCAGTGTGTCAATCAAGTGACGTGAGCACATCACTTGCACTGACCAATCGGTCGTCAACGGTAGTTTGCGGTGTCACGTGGGCCCCAAGAAGCGCGAGTGCTGCAGTCTCTATGGCGAGTTGCAGTTGACGAATGTTGCGTGGCGGTGGAAAGTACTCATCTTCACGCGTAATGCGAACTTCTTCAACGCCATTTACAGGGTTGAGGAAGGCAAGAACTTCGTTGACCAGGTCTTCTGGCGCTGATGCACCTGCGGTGACCCCGACCACTCCGTACAGCGTGTGTGGAAGCTCATCAACTCCGTTGATTCTGTATACGTCGTTACAACCTTCGTCCTTTGCAAGTTTTTCAAGTGCTCGGGTATTCGATGAGTTTGCCGAGCCAATCACAATGACCGAATCACATTGCGATGCAATTTGCAACAGTGCGCTCTGACGGTTTGTCGTGGCAAAGCACAGATCGCTTCGCCCTGGGGACCACACCGAAGGGTATTTCACACGTACTGCATCTGCGATTCCCGCCCAATCACGATGCGACAAAGTGGTCTGTGCGAGAAGCGCTACGGGTTGTTCAAAATCTGGGAGTGCTGTAACTTCATCGAGCGATTCAACACGCGAAATCGCATGCGGAGCGACAGCCATGGTGCCGACAGCCTCTTCGTGGCCATCGTGTCCGACATACACAATTTGGTATCCCTTGCCGGCTCGAACTCGGACTTCATGATGGACCTTGGTAACAAGAGGACATACCGAATCGACGACGTAACTCCCGCGCTGCCGTGCAAGTGCAACGACTTCTGGTGCTGATCCATGTGCCGACAACATGATTGGTTTGCCAAGCGGAACTTCAGAAATATCATCAATAAAGATCACGCCGAGTTTTAGGAATCGATCAACAACGGCCTGATTGTGCACAATCTCGTGATAGCAGTACACGGGGGAGGGAAATGTGCGAACCATCCACGCCAGAGCCTTGATCGCCATTTCGACACCAGCACAAAAGCCGCGTGGCGCAGCGAGGAGGACCTTGTCAACTGAGGACGGCTTGATCGGGTCTCCGTTGTCGAGAGATGCTTGGATGTTGTGCACTGCTACAGAGAATACTTCAGTGCTTTTGTCGAATTCGGGCTAAGACCAATGTTTAGTGTTCGACAGTAGAATGAACAAGTGACGAACGAAGTGATGCCATTAGAGCAGCCAGAACTGCCGACTGTTGTGATCGTTGGTCGGCCCAACGTGTGCAAGAGCACGTTGTTCAATCGCTTTATGGGCTCACAGGTTGCAATTGTTGAAGATCAGCCTGGAATCACCCGCGATCGTTTTGAACGCGAGGTTGAGTGGACCGGCAAGAAGTTCAACCTAGTGGATACCGGTGGTTGGATGCCTGGTGGCTCTGAGCTTGACGCGAAGGTAAGTCGTCAGGTTGAAGAGGCGGCAAGATCAGCGAGTTTGGTGTTGTTCGTTGTTGATACAGCAATCGGTGTTACCGACGATGATGAGCAAATCGGACTGTGGTTGCGGCGTTTGTCATGTCCGGTGATCGTGGTGAGTAACAAGATCGACTCTGATAAACGTGAGGCCGATCGGTGGGATTTCATGAAGCTTGGTTTCGGTGAACCAGTTCCCGTGTCGGCGTTGCACGGTCGAAAATCTGGAGATCTTCTTGACATGATTCTTGAAACTGTCAACGCTCCTGAAGCGGTTGAAGAAGAGAAGCTTCCACGAGGAGTGTCCGGTATTCCTCGAGTTTCTATTGTGGGACGACCAAACGTTGGTAAGAGCACGCTGTTCAATCGTCTCGTGGGAGAGGATCGATCAATCACTCATGACATGGCGGGAACTACACGCGATGCAATCGACACACAGGTAGACACACCAGACGGACCAATCGTTTTTGTGGACACCGCTGGTATGCGACGCAAAAGCAAAGTTGATGAATCTGCCGAGTACTACTCGTTTGTTCGCGCACTTCGTGCAGTTGATGAGTCCGATGTTGCGTTACTCGTGATCGACGCCCAAGAAGGAATCACCAGCCAGGATCAACGCTTGGCAGAGAGAATCGATGCTGCTGGTTGCCCGGTCATCGTGGTGTTGAATAAATGGGAAACGCTTGACGCTGATGGTCGAGAGCACATTGATACCGAGATGACGCGCAAGTTGTACTTCATCGGTGACGCACCTGTTCTGAAACTCTCAGCCTTAACTGGTAAAGGTGTGCACCGTCTGTTGCCGATATTGCAAGAATGCATCGCCGATTACCACAAGCGAGTTCCTACGAAGGATGTCAACAGGGTTATTGCTGAAGCGCAGCAGAAGCAGCCTGCCGGTGCGGGTGCAAGGGTGTTGTATGCATTGCAAGGTGCGAACGATCCGCCAACATTTACGTTGTTTGTCAATCGCGAACTGCCACAGCACTATTTGCGTTATCTTGAACGCAGTATTCGTGAAAAGTTCGAATTCGGATCTACTCCCATCAAGTTGCGAGTTCGCAAGCGCTCTGATTGAGGTGAATAATGCCGTGGTGTGAGCCATGTTCAAAGTACTTTGCACCAAGCGCAATGGGTGATGATGGATCGTGCCCACAGTGTTTTGCAATTGCAGACATGCCAACGGCGCATGGTGCTATTACCGCCAAGAATTTGGACTTGAAAAAACTTGCTGCACACGATGAAGAAGACATTCCGCTGCCGTGGCATTTCAAGTTGTTGGTTGGCGCGTTATTGCTGTATTTGTCTTGGAGAGTTATCGAGCTCTTCCGTTAGGCTCATGGCATACGGGCTGTAGCGCAGCTTGGTTAGCGCGCTTGTCTGGGGGACAAGAGGTCGTGGGTTCAAATCCCGCCAGCCCGACTCTGCTCTCACGTAGTGATTAGACGCTGACGAGAACCAGCGCCGCAGCAGCCATCACGATCCCTATGGCCTGTGAGCGGTGCAGGCGTTCATGATCAAACTTCATCGCAAGAGCAACGGTTGACACCGGATACAGGGCCACGATCACCGCAACAAGTGACATCATGCCCATGCTGGTTGCTGCAAGATACAAACCGTTTGCAGAAGTATCGAGGACTCCAGCAAGAATTGCAAAGCCAATGGCATTCTTAGGGACGTGAATTCGTTTGGTTTGCAGTAACGCGATGAGTGCAACCGTGGGGACACTGACCATACGTTGACCAAATAATGGCCACAGACCATGTTCATGACTTGCATTGCCCATGCACACGAAAATCATTCCGAAACCAAAACCGGCAGCTACGGCCATCCAGATTGCGCTCATTGAGGTGGGCAAATCATGGCGATCCAGAACATCTCCAACCAGGGCTACGGCAACGACTGCAATTGCGATGCCAAACCAGGCGAGTGATGACGGACGTTCGCCTTGCAGAACGCCAGCAAGAACTGGAACGGATAATCCAATGACTGCGGTGATGGGTGCTATGACCGTCATCGAGCCTTTTGACATGGCCTGGTAGAAGGCGACTAAGGCAATGGCACCGCCAAAACCACCACCGGTTGTCCACATCCAGCTTTCTGTTGGCATCACGGGGGTTCGTGCAAACAGCAGAAAAAATGCAATGAACACGAACGCGATTGCCTGTCCGAGGAATGTGATTGATGCGGCAGGTGCAAGACGGGCGCCGCGACTGCCTGAGTAGTCAGCCACGCCATAGAACATTGCGGCACAGAGAGCCAAGATGACGGTCATATAGCGTGGGTGTGTGATTGGCCTGGGAACACTTATCAATACTGCCACGATTCTTGTAGGCGGAACAGTTGGCTTGCTGATTGGCAAAAAGATTCCGGAAAACGTTCGTCTCATCGTGGTGCAGGTGATTGGCATGATCACTATCGGTCTCGGACTCAGCGATGTGATGAAGACGCACAACATGGTGTTTCCTCTTTTGGGGATGGTGATTGGAGCAGTGATCGGTGAGCTCCTCAAGATCGAAGATCGCTTAGAGCATTTGGGAACGCTGTTTCACCAGAAATTTGCTGCTCGTCAGGAATCCGGTTCCTTCGTCAAGGGGTTCGTTACCGCCACATTGTTGTTTTGTATCGGTCCGCTCACCATTCTTGGCGCAATGCAGGATGCATCGGGTGAGACGCCCCAGCTGTACATCATCAAGGGAACACTTGATGGCTTCATGAGCGTGATCTTTGCGGCAGTCCATGGTGTTGGCGTGCTGTTTAGCGCTGTGAGTGTGCTTATTGTTCAGGGGTTCCTTACCCTCTTTGGCACCAAGCTCGATGCGTTACTTGATGACCGTATGAGAATCGAGTTGTTTGCCGCTGGCGGCCTTGCAGTGTTGGCAATTGGTTTGAATCTCTTGGAAATCAAGAAAATTCGCCTTGGTTCGTTGTTGCCAGGATTGGTGGTGACCCCAGTGCTGGTGTTGTTGTTTGCCGATAGCACAGGTCTGCTTCGATAGTCCACTATGTGCGGTCGAATAGTCCGAAAAACCAATGTTGTATCGATCGCGAATGCGTTTGCAGCAAGACCAAGTGAGGTTGAGCTTTCCATTAATTTTAATATTTCGCCGACTAGTGACGTTTACGTCATCCGAAATAGCGGAGATCAAAAATCCATGGATGTGATGTCGTGGGGGCTCGTACCATCTTGGGCAAAAGACATTTCACGTGCTGCCAGTCTGATCAACGCTCGTTCTGAATCGCTACATGAGAAACCATCATTTCGTAACTTGATTGCTCGCAATCGATGTGTCTTGCCAATAGATGCGTACTACGAATGGAAGCTGATGAAGGTTCGCGGAAAGCAGATTAAGCAACCGTACGTGTTTGTGTCGTCGAGCGAAAGTCCGTTCAACCACTCAGGACAACTTGCAATTGCTGGTCTGTGGAGCAGTTGGAGCGACGAACGCGGAGAGACGTTGTTGACGTGTACCGCCTTGACGACCGAGGCGAACTCTTCTATTTCTCAGGTGCATCATCGAATGCCGGTGCTGCTGACCCGGGAAGGTATTGACGGCTGGCTGAGCAATTCCACTGCACCCGATTTTTCGATAACGCAGAACATTGACAACTCTGCAACGAGCCATTACGCGGTTTCTACAGAAGTAAACAATGCTCGACATCATGGTGCCCACTTACTCGAGCCCGTTGACTTAGCCGAAAGCGAAGACGAGACGCTGTTTTAGGTGAGGTGAATCGCGATCTGTTCAGCGATGACGGCAAGATCGGCAAAATCGACGTGCTGGGCCGCATTGGCAAATGAAACATCGTCAATTGATTCTGCGGGTATCACATGAATGTGACAGTGCGGTACTTCAAAGCCAGCAATAATCAACGCCACGCGCGTGCATCCCAACGCGGATTTTTGTGCCCTTGCGATGCGTTTTGCAACAGTAAAGCAGTGTTGCGAGATCTCGTCTGGCATATCTGTCCATTGATCAATTTCGATCCTCGGTACGACAAGGAGATGACCTCGGGAGATGGGGTTGATCGTCATGAATGCAACACAATGTTCGTCTTGGTGCACAAAAGTGCCAGGTAGCTCGCCTGCGATGATGCGTGTAAATAGTGTTGCCATCGGCTTTACAGTACTTCCTGAACCGTAGGGAATGAATGGTTGTATTGTTTCAGTGTGAGAACAACCTCCGACTCAATGTTCAGCGGTATCCCATCGGTTCCCAATGCGATCACGTTGGCCCGCTTGCTCACACTGCCGTGGTTCTTGTACTTGCTGTTTTCCCAGGATCAGCGAGCTGGTGCTGCGTTGTTGCTCGGTGTTCTCGGCATGACGGATTGGGTTGACGGGTGGGTTGCGCGTCGGTTCAACCAAGTATCGGCATTTGGTTCAGTATTCGACCCAACGGTAGATCGAATCTTGTTTGTGGTGGGTGCGGTCAGCGTGATGATTGACGGGGCAGTGCCGTTGTGGTTGTGCATCGCGATACTGACCCGTGAGATCGCGGTCGGGTTGCTTATGGTTACTGGAGCGGTCTTTGGAATGGAACGCTTTGCCGTGTCGATCAACGGTAAGAGATACACATTTTTGCTGATGACTGCAGTGCCGTTGTTGCTGTTGGCAGGTAGCGAGCATGTCACGGCCGATGGGGCACGCGTGATCGGGTGGATGTTGGCCATCCCCGGACTGATCCTGTCGTACACCACCGCTTTTGGATACATTCCGCTCGTTCGGGATGGACTACAGAAGGGGAGAGCAGCCCGAAGGCTACGGTAGAGGCATGTCGTACGTTTTTTGCAACAACTGCGGTCATCGAAATCCACCGCAATCCGGATTCTGTTCCGCGTGTGGATCGGTACTTGATGCACCTGAGCAACGCACGATCGTTCTCGCCAAGGTGGACCCACTGCAGGATGCACCGGGAGATGCGGACAATGTCTCGATCTCAGCTACAGAGATACACGCTGGAAAGGCTTTGCTGATTGTTCGTTCGGGTGCCCAAAGTGGCAGTCGGTATGTGCTCAGCCAATTAATAACTGTTGGACGTCACCCTGAGAGCAGCATTTGTCTCGATGACGTCACCGTGTCCCGACGCCATGCTCAGATTGAACAAGTAAATGGCAATTATGTGGTGCGCGATCTTGGATCTCTCAATGGAACGTATGTCAATCAAATGAGAATCGATGAACTCGCACTTGAACAAGGCGATGAACTACAAATTGGTAAGTATCGCATGGTGTTTTTCAATGGATGAGAAGCAGTACAAATCCATCGGGGAAGTGCTTGGACTCTTGCTTGACGAGTTTCCTGACGTCACCATTTCAAAAATCCGCTTCTTGGAGAGCCAAGGTTTGATCGAACCAGAACGAACTCCCTCTGGTTATCGAAAATTTAGTAATTCTGAGGTTGATCGTCTTCGCTTCATTTTGCGTGAACAACGTGAGAACTATTTGCCGTTGAAGGTAATTCGCACGAGATTAGATAACGACACGAGCGATGGAATGGTGCGCCCCTACGACGACACTGATCCAACCGGGGTTCGTGGCGTAGGTTCCGAAGCAAATCATCCTGCAGCTGCAAAGAAATTGGCGAATGCACCAGTCGCGCCTCACAAAGTTCGCGCGCAGCGTGACGATACGTTGTCAATCGATCGCGGTGAGTTGCTTCATGCCATAGACATGGATGACAAGCTGTTGAAGGAAATCATTGCTGCCGGTTTGGTGTCGCCAAGGAAAGTCGGAGATTTGGAGATGTATTCTCCACTCGACCGCGAGATTTTGGTCGTTGTTGCGAAATTCAACGAGTTGGGCATCGATGTGCGCAACCTCAAACGTTGGAAGCAATCCGCAGAGTCTGAAGTCTCACTATTCGAAGGCCGCATCAAACCATATTTCTTGCAGAAGAATCCAACCGCCAAAGCCCAAGCCGAGGCGATGCTGGATGAACTCATCGACCTAGGAGAACAGCTACGTGCTGCGCTTGTAGAAGTTGCTTCTCGGTCGTTCCGTGGCAATCGCCAGTCGTGAGCAATAAGGTAATAACGTCATGACGAATCCAATCCCGGCAGAACTCGAAGGTATTCGCGTAGAAGTACCATCCAATATTCCGGTCATGCTGATTCGCGAAACCGGTGGTGCGCGTCGGGTAATACCGATTTATATCGGTGAATCTGAGGCGTCGTCAATTTCCGTCGCACTCAGCGGTATCACTCCAGATCGTCCATTGACACATGATTTGTTGCTTACCGTTGTGTCCGATCTCGGTGGGGAGGTATCAACTGTGGAGATCACGGAAGTGCGCGAGCATACGTATTTCGCAAATTTACATATATCCGTTAAAGGTTCTGAGCAAATCATTTCACTACGTCCGTCCGATGCCATTGCATTGGCGGTCCGGGCAGATGTACCTATTTTCGTCAATTCAGCTTTGCTGGACAAGGTCGGAAAGGCCTCTGTTGGGGCTGAAGAAACTGACGAAGAAGAGATTCTCGATGATTTCCGAGAGTTCATTAATTCAATAAATCCCGAGGATTTCCAGGGCTAGTTAAATTCACGAGTTGCCCGTAGCCTGACGTAATGCGACAAGGCTTTAGCGGAACCCAAGCTGCTGAGGTAGTGGGAATCTCCTACCGACAACTGGACTATTGGGCCCGAACCAATCTTGTTCGGCCGTCGTCACTTGATGCGGCAGGAAGCGGAAGTCGTCGTGTGTACACGTATCGCGATCTTTTGGAACTGCGTGTGATCAAGAACCTCTTGGATGCAGGCATCAAGCTTGAGTCAGTGCGTGAAGTATTTAATTACCTCCGCAACCATGTGGATACCGAAATCGCTGCAGCCCATATTGTGATCAGCGGACAGTCCGTGGTGTTGTGCCAGGGCGACCATCTGGTCGATGTGTTGCGTAACGGTCAAGGCGTGCTCAATGTCTTACCGCTCAGCGGTGTTAAAGAGCAGGTTGATTCACAGATCCTGCGAATCGAACGTGCGAAGGCTCAGCCTGTAGCGACGCGTTCACCCGACGCAATCGCGTTATAGCTACACCTGAGCCTGGCTCGAATCGGGTGGGGAAGTGGTGTCTTTTGGTCGTTTGTCCTGAGGTATGAACGCCATCAATGGACCAAGTCGTTTACTCAATTCGGTGAGCGCACCGGATAGATCAGCAAGTCGGTTGACTGCGCCGAGCGCGCCATTGACATGTGGCATCACTTGGCGCATTGGTCCTTCGATATCGTCGAGTAGACGATTGACACGTGACGCCACCTGATTCATGTTGTCCATCGATTGCACAAACAATTCCATTGCAGCGATGAGCGATTCAACGGTGCGACGCGCCTGATCTACAGCCTTGGCTCCTGTAGTTACGGGATTGAAATCGGAAAGGAGAGTAAAGAGATCGTTTACTTGCTGTTGACCAAATGGTTGTGATTGCTGTGCGGATTCGTCAGTGTCGCTCATGTCATTACTCTAGGTTGCCGTACTGTCCGACCGTGCTTTGGCGCTGTGTTGATTTGCAGAATTCGATGGCTTCGTCTAAGTCCGCTACGAATGATTCAATTTTGTCATGATGAATTGCATTGACCGTGCAATGCAGCGAGTCAGGTGGTTGTTGTCTATCGACATACCAGCCACGGTTGCGAAGTTGATCGGCAACGGCAAATATGTTGAGACTGTGAGGGTCCCGAGCACCGAAACTCAACAGGGTTGCATCGGGACGTACTCGTAGTTCGAGATCGTGATGTTGATCAATATGGTTGGCAAGAGCAACGGTCGCATTTCGTGCCTGTCGAGTGAGTGCGAGGTATCCATCATCACCGAGATGGTGCATCACTGACCACGCACTGGCAATTGATCCGCCAGACTTTGTTCCAAGTGCGCCCGAGGATGCATAGAAACCACCAAGCCAATTGTCGGTGACGAACCCTTGGTACGACCGCAACATTTTGTTCGCGTACATCACCACAGATGCACCTTTAGAGGTGTACCCAAACTTATGCAAATCAACTGACATTGACGTGACTCCATCAACTGTCAAGTTCCATGGAGGGATGGGTTCACCTAAGCGCGCGAGGTAGGCGAGGGTGACGCCGCCCATACACGCATCAACATGGCAATTGATTCTGCGTTCCAACGCCAGTTGGGCAATAGACGAGACATCATCGATCACGCCTTGTGGATATTGTGGGGCAGAGGCAACAAGCAAAATCGTGTTCTCATCCATCAGTGGCTGCATGCCGTCAGCGTGCGCTCGCCAATCGGTACCCACAGGTGATCGGCGGGGTTCGACATCGAAATACGCACAGGCCTTTTCAAATGCAGCATGTGCCGATGTGGGAAGCACCACATTTGGCTTGGTGATGTTGCGCGTGTGGCGGAACTGATCACGGGCGGCTTTCACGATCATCAAGATGCTTTCTGTGCCCCCTGAGGTCATGAATCCGGCGCTGTCAGCGGTTGCGCCCAGCCAGTCACGGGTCATGGACACAACGTCGGCCTGCATGGTCTTGAGGCTCGGAAACGCATCGGTCGATAAGGCATTTTCACCACTAAAACGACGGTAAGCCTCTTCGGCCAGTCCAATGGCTTCAGGGCCTGCGTGGTACGCCAAACTGAAAGCACGTCCATTGCGCCAGTCAACATCGTCCATGCGCAACTGTTCTAGGGCAGTCAACACGTCTGCGGCGGGGAGACCCTGTGTGGGCATGCGTTTCATGGTCTCATCCTTACTTTACATAACTATCATTATCGGCAGATACCAACGGACGGGCGGCATCGAGAATCCAGCGCAATGCGGCCTTGAAGTCCCTTGTCGTTGGGTCTCCCTGCGGGTCCATGTCGCCTTCAACGTCATCAAT
>JAURJB010000119.1 GCA_030832455.1 Acidimicrobiales bacterium | reverse complement strand
GCTGCCATAAACAGCCAGACGATATCTTTACTATTAAAGTCCATCCTTGGAAAATTAGTCATCACATTTATATGCATTCGATGTCGAATGCGTGACGAACTGGGTCGGATAAACCCTCCATATACGATTTCAAATATCTAAGTAACCCAAAGGGCACTTAATTCAATCGGTGTTGAAAATGGTGGAGCTTAGCGGATTCGAACCGCTGACCCTCTGCTTGCAAAGCAGATGCTCTACCAACTGAGCTAAAGCCCCCTTTAGCATTTAACGCTAAAAAAATGGGACACATTCTCTAAATGAGAAAACTTTGGTAGGCCGAAGAAGACTTGAACTTCCGACCTCACGCTTATCAGGCGTGCGCTCTAACCAGCTGAGCTACCGGCCTCCATATCAACACATCTACAACCTCGTAACGCAGCCTTCTGGCGCGGCGGTTGAAGATAAAAGGGAAGAGAAACGAAGACAGCGCTTGGCCGTTAAGTGATCCATTTGCCCGGAGAGGT
>JAURJB010000118.1 GCA_030832455.1 Acidimicrobiales bacterium | reverse complement strand
TGAAATTGCTCGAACACCAGAGCGATGCAAACCACGGTAGAGCTCGATGTTGTGCACGCCCGGAATGCCAAAGACAACATCGACACCGTATTCGCAGGCGAGCAAATCGATGATCGCTTCACCGACGCGAAGTTGGTTGGTGGTCATGAGTCAGTTATTTTCTAAGCAGATTTTTTCGGCGAGGTTTCGAATTCTGGTACATGCGTCGCGCAAGATTTCAGAATCAACGGTTAGCGCAATGCGAATGTGGCCAGCACCGCCGTTGCCGAAACTTTCGCCGGGCATCACACTCACATTTGCTTGGCGCAACAGTTGCCAGGCGAATTCTTCGCCAGAAAGTTTTGTGCGACGCACATCAAGCATGATGAACATGCCGCCTTCGGGCATGCGCGCGGTGATGGCTTGCGAGCCTGCAAACGCATCTATTAAAGTTTTGGCGCGCTCGCGAAATGCGAGACGAAGTCGTTCAACTTCGGGGTGTTTTTCGTTCAGTGCAACTGTGAGT
>JAURJB010000117.1 GCA_030832455.1 Acidimicrobiales bacterium | reverse complement strand
TACCTAAATGCGCTAACTGGCTTGGGTGTTCACATTATTACTACAAATGATTATCTAGCAGAGCGCGATAGTGAGTGGATGGGACGCATCCATAGATTCTTAGGGTTAAAAGTTGGAGTGATTCTGGCTTCAATGAGTCCTGCAGAGCGGCGCGAACAATATAACTGCGATATTACCTATGGAACAAATAATGAATTTGGTTTTGATTATCTTCGAGACAATATGGCTTGGAACTTAGTTGATTGTGTGCAGCGCGAACATAACTATGCCATCGTCGATGAAGTTGACTCAATTTTGATTGATGAAGCTAGAACTCCTCTGATTATTAGTGGACCTGCTGATAAGGCAACAAAGTGGTATCAGGAATTTGCCAATATTGCCGCACGCTTAACCCGTGGTGAGCATTATGAAGTTGATGAAAAGAAGCGCAACACTGGAATTCTTGATGCAGGAGTTTCAAAGGTAGAAGAGCTACTCGGTATTGAAAATCTCTATGAAGCGGTAAAT
>JAURJB010000116.1 GCA_030832455.1 Acidimicrobiales bacterium | reverse complement strand
ATCTTGTGCAAGAAATGGAACTTCATACCAAGTATCTCCATCACTATCGGTACAACTTATAATATCAATTACATTAGAATTATTTAAAATAATTTTATCAAATTTTGTTGCTCCACCAAAACTAAATTCTTGTGTTGTTACTTCACCCGATTTTAATATACCACTTTTAGTTAAAGAAAAATATGTTGGTGTTGTACCACTTGTTTGTGCAACTTGAATTTCCATACTATCTAAAGAACTTGATGCTTTAAAATTAATATCATCCATTAATCTAAATGTGGTTCCGTTTCTTGAAGAGAATCCACTATCTGCATCTAATATAGGTGCATAAGTTAAATCAGGTTGATATGAATCACCAACTTGAACTGATGGAACTTGAACGGTAAATCTACCAATTGCTGTAGCTGGTGTTGATAGTTTTGGTTTGTATCCAAATGATTGTGCAATCTTAAAAATGTTTTTCTTTTCTTCTGCTGCATGTAATAGAGTTTCACGATATTGATTATCA
>JAURJB010000115.1 GCA_030832455.1 Acidimicrobiales bacterium | reverse complement strand
ATCAGAAAGGCCAGCCTGTCTTGGTTGGTACGACCTCTGTTGAAAAGAGCGAATACCTCTCCAAGCTGCTGGCAAAGGCGGGCATTCGCCACGAGGTGCTAAACGCCAAGAACAACGCCCGTGAGGCCGTGATTGTTGCTCAGGCAGGTCGGTTTGGCGCCGTCACAGTTGCCACCAACATGGCAGGTCGAGGCACCGACATCATGCTCGGTGGTAACGCAGAGTTTCTTGCCGTGCAGGAGATGCAGCGCCTAAAGCTAGATCCCGAAGAGAACCAGGTCGAGTATGAGGCCAAGTGGGATGGAGTCTTTGAGTCCATCCGGGAAGAAGTAGCCAAGGAGGCTGAGAAGGTCCTCGAGGTTGGAGGACTCTATGTTCTCGGCACCGAGCGCCACGAGTCTCGTCGTATCGACAATCAGCTTCGTGGTCGTTCAGGTCGTCAGGGAGACCCTGGTGAATCCCGCTTCTACCTATCCCTGACAGACGATCTGATGCGCCTGTTTAACTCTCAG
>JAURJB010000114.1 GCA_030832455.1 Acidimicrobiales bacterium | reverse complement strand
AGCGTCAAACCATCCACGAAGCGCGATTACGAGTACGGGGTCGCGCAAGTTAGGGACGGCGTCCCAGTCGGCTTCGAGGACATCTTCAATATTCATCGCAAGTTCTGAAAATGACCGTGACAAATTACTTCCACTGTGTAAGCATGGCAGCCGTGGTTGCGAATTCACTACCTAAATCTCGAGTTTCAAAACGACTTGCGGCAATTGCCGAGTCGGCGACGCTGGCTGTTGACTCGAAAGCCAAGGCGCTGCAGGCAAAAGGCGAGCATGTAATCGGATTTGGTGCGGGCGAACCCGACTTTCCGACACCTGAATATATTGTCGAAGCAGCAGTGCGGGCGGCGCGCGACCCGAAAGCACATCGGTATACGCCTGCGGCGGGTTTGCCTCAGTTGCGTGATGCGATTGCAGTAAAGACAAAACGCGATTCGGGTTTCGAATGTGCGGCATCGCAGGTTTTGGTGACCGTTGGCGGAAAGTACGCAGTGTTTGTTGCGTTCGCTGCACTTTGTGACCCGGGTGATGAAGTGATTTGCC
>JAURJB010000113.1 GCA_030832455.1 Acidimicrobiales bacterium | reverse complement strand
ATATTAAGTACGAATCAAGAAAAATGGAATACCATTCCTAAAGCTTACTCTGAACTTGATGCTCTTAGAGTGAAATATGAAGAAGAAAATGATCAAGAACGTCTTGCAATGATGAATGATTTAAATAATTTTCTAGAAGAGATTGAAAAAAAATATCAAGACGCCTAGTTGACAATTTTAAGTAGATGCTTAACTTACCCTTTTAACTTTAGGAGATTCTTTTATGGCAACCAAGCAAGTAAATGACGATAATTTTGAAACAGAAGTATTACAATCTGATAAGCCTGTATTAGTGGATTTTTGGGCTGAATGGTGCGGACCATGTAAAATGGTAGGACCCGTTCTAGAAGAACTATCGGACGAAATGTCAGACAAACTTGTTATTGCTAAACACAATATTGATGATGCACCTAATACTCCAACAAAATATGGAGTAAGAGGAATTCCAACGATGTTACTTTTTAAGGGTGGTCAATTGTTGGATACTAAAGTAGGCGCAGCTAACAAGTCGAATATTAAAGAGTGGTTAGATAGTAAA
>JAURJB010000112.1 GCA_030832455.1 Acidimicrobiales bacterium | reverse complement strand
GAATCCGCCCAGCGATAAATTTCTCTGAACTATCTCACCACCTCATTTCCGGGGGTGATAAACAAGATTGCGAGCAAAAAACGGGCTCCTGGATTGGCCCCTTATTGCCCCCCTAATTCCCAAGAGCCAAAAACAGACTTCGTAACTCGTTGATAATAAGTAGGGCCGGTGGGGTTCGAACCGACGACCAAGGGATTATGAGTCCCCTGCTCTGACCACTGAGCTACAGCCCCTTTTTGAAAGCGCAATATTTCGCCCTTATTCGGACTTTGAGCAAGTGATTATGGAAGCTCACTTCAATAAGTAAACTCCCCAAAAGGCCGATTATCGAATTGGCGCAGCTGCTCGCTGAGACGCTCTTTCAATCGCGCCGCGACCGGAGAGTGCTGATCGATGACATTGCGGTTTTCGAAAGGATCATTCGTCAGACTGTAGAGTTGATCGGGTACGAAGTAGTTCGGATTTGCGACGGAGGCATGGTGTCCTAGATGCCCGTTCCGGGTCAGGTAGGGACGCTTAAGCGGTCTGCCTTCGAATCCTCGAAAC
>JAURJB010000111.1 GCA_030832455.1 Acidimicrobiales bacterium | reverse complement strand
TCCTCACAGATAGTCGAGGATTCGCTGGAAGTGTATGTGCCGCGTTCACACACAATACACGAATTTGATTTCGCGAGTTTTGAATATTTTCCAGGTGCACAATTTATGCAAGTGCTCATGCCTGTATGCGGTTGGTGTTGGCCTGGTGCACATTCTTCACAGATAGTTGAGGATTCGCTCGAGGTGTATGTGCCCTTTCCGCACGGAATACAGGAATTTGATTTCGCGAGTCTTGAATATGTTCCAGGTGCACAATTTATACAAGTGCTCATGCCTGTATGCGGTTGGTGTTGGCCTGGTGCACATTCTTCACAGATGGTTGAGGATTCGCTGGAGGTGTATGTGCCCTTTCCGCACGGAATACAGGAATTTGACTTGACGAGCTCTGAATACGTTCCAGGCGCACAATTTATGCAAGTGCTCATGCTTGTATGCGGTTGGTGTTGGCCTGGTGCACATTCTTCACAGATAGTCGAGGATTCGTTGGACGTGTATGTGCCCTGTCCGCACGGAATACAGGAATTTGACTTGACAAGCTCTGAATACGTTCCAGGCGCACAATTTATGCAA
>JAURJB010000110.1 GCA_030832455.1 Acidimicrobiales bacterium | reverse complement strand
CGGCTTTCTCGCTACGAAGAAAAACTTCTCAAGTGGTACGCCGATCACCCTGACGCGATCAAACCCGACCACCGAGTCAACGAAGTAACGGGTTTCATCAAGCAAGGTTTGCGAGATTTCTCCGTCAGCCGAAAAACTCTGACCTGGGGCATCGAATTGCCGTGGGATAAATCGCATGTCGCGTATGTGTGGTTCGATGCACTCGCCAATTACATCACTGCTCATGGTTATGGCACCGACGAAAAACGTTTCGCTGCGCATTGGCCAGTCGACTATCACTTCATCGGCAAAGACATCATTCGTTTTCACTGCGTTTATTGGCCGGCGATGTTGATGTCAGCTGGTTTAGAACCGCCAAAGGGTTGGGCCGTTGGTGGTTGGTTGTTGGTCGGCGGCGAAAAAATGTCGAAGACGACAGGCAATGTCGTCAACCCACTCGACTTGATCGACGAAATCGGCGTCGACGGCTTTCGCTATTACGTTTTGTCTGACACAAATTACGGCAACGACGGTGATTTTTCTTACGAAGGATTGCTCTCGCGCTACAACTCAGATCTCGCGAACAACTTCGGCAACCTC
>JAURJB010000010.1 GCA_030832455.1 Acidimicrobiales bacterium | reverse complement strand
ACTGCACAGCGCGCATTAGTGATCACGCAAGAAGGAATTCCGTTTGCTATCGCAGATGATCTGAAGTCTGCTGGGGTATCGGTATCAACAATCATGATTGGTGATGGCGAAGAGCATAAATCGTTATCGACGATTGAGGCGATCATGGCTGAGTGCGCAAACATCGGTTTGACTCGCAATGATGTCATCGTTGGTGTTGGTGGAGGAATGGTCACCGATGTTGCCGGATTCGCTGCGTCGTTGTGGCACCGAGGAATCGCAGCAGTTCATGTTTCAACGACTCTTGTGGGCATGGTTGATGCTGCAGTTGGTGGAAAAACGGGAGTCAATCTGGCAACTGGCAAAAATTTGGTTGGGTCCTTTTGGCAGCCATGCGCTGTGTTCTGCGATACCGATGCTCTTGCCAGCCTGAGTCCGCGAGAAATCAGGTGCGGTCATGGTGAAATGGCCAAGTATCACTTTCTCACTGGCGACAATCTGTTGACTCTTGAGTTGGCGGAACGAATTGCTCGTTGTGTACAGATTAAGGCAGACATCGTTGGTGTAGATGAGCGAGAAGGTGGTCGGCGAATGCTCCTCAATTACGGACATACACTCGCACACGCGCTAGAGATTGCGACTGATTTCTCGCTCGCACATGGTGAAGCAGTGGCAATCGGTCTGGTGTATGCGGCACATGTTGCGTATCAGCTTGGTCGCATTGATCAACACAGAGTTGACCAACACCGAGCAGTCGTCACCGGTGAGTACGGTTTGTCATGTGCACTGCCTGCTGGCGTGTCCCATGAGCAGTTGATCCAGTTAATGCATGGTGACAAAAAGGCATTAACAGGATTGACCTTTGTTCTCGATGGCCCACGTGGAGTAGAACCGGTTACATCGGTTGATCTCGAAGCGGTGCGCCAGGCACTCCGCAGCATGGAAGTACGCTGACAGTATGGCGAGCACGCAGCGCATCCTTTTGTTGAATGGACCCAATCTCAATTTGCTTGGGCAACGCGAGCCTGAGGTGTATGGCACGGCAACGTTGGATGACCATGTTCAGGCAGCAACGCAGGCCGCACAAGAACTTGGTTTCAGTGTTGAAAGTAAACAATCAAATAGTTCGTCCGAACTCGTTCAGGCAATCCATGTCGCTCGCGGCACTGCCAGCGCAATCATTATTAACCCTGGTGCCTTCACGCACTACGCATGGAGCATTCGCGACGCGCTTGCATCATTTGATGGTGTGGTGATCGAGGTGCATCTGTCCAACCCGAGCACGCGTGAGCCTTGGCGACACGAAAGTGTTGTTGCCCCAGTAAGTGATGGATCAATTGCAGGCTTTGGCGGATTGGGTTACGTCTTGGCTGTGCAAGCGGTTGCTCGTCTCCTTGCTCGCTAGATCATTTTCTCCACTTCTCGTTGGCGGCAGGCTGAGTGAGATCGCGCTCAACGTGCAAGAAGTGTGTGGCGCCAAAACCTTACTGGTCGAGTCACTTGACAACATTCGCTATGCAACGGGATTTACTGGGTCTAGTGCGACACTGATCGTGCGAGCCGAACATTCGATTTTGATCACTGATGGTCGATATGGTCATCAAGCGCGCGACCAAACCGCATCATCTGGTGCAGACATCACGGTCATCGAAGTCCGTAGTGCCGCAGAGATTGCAGATGCAATTGTGAGCGAGCTTTCAGGAGCAGGGCGCTGTGCTTTCGATCCTGCAGAGATTTCTGTAGGTCGGTTTCGTGAATTGCAAACAGGCAGCGATGTTGAGTTCGTGTCATGTGTAGGCGTCATTGCTGGTCAACGTCGGTCTAAATCAGCACCGGAAATTGAACGTATTTCCTATGCTGCACACACGACAGATGCGGCTTTGTCCGATGTTGAGAAGTTGATGTTGTCGGTTGATTCTGAGGTCATCACCGAGCGCGATGTGCGCGACGAATTGGAGTACCGAATGCGCAGGCACGGAGCAGATGGTCCGAGTTATGAAACCATCGTTGCCACAGGTGCCAATGGAGCGTTGCCGCATCACCGTCCAACGGCAACACGGTTGAAAAGTGGTGATGCAGTGGTCATTGATGTGGGGGCACTGGTTGATGGGTATCACTCCGATATGACGCGCACATTTTTGCTGGGTGATGTTGACCCTGTGCTTTCCAAGATTCATGCGCTCGTGCTTGAATCTCAGCAGGCTGGAGTTCGAGCAGTACGTGCTGGTGTTATTGCTTCTGACATAGATGCACTGTGTCGCTCTATCATTTCCGATGCTGGCTACGGGCCAGAATTTGTGCATAGCACGGGTCATGGTGTTGGACTACAGATACACGAATCGCCTTGGTTGCGATCAACGTTCAACGAGCCTTTGCGTGCCAATGAGGTGGTGACTGTCGAGCCTGGGGTCTATCGTGTAGGTCTCGGTGGTGTTCGTATTGAGGACTTGCTCCTCGTGACAGCCACCGGAAGTACAACTCTCACCCAATTCCCTAAGGACAACTTGTGCCTGCAATCTCAACAAATGATTTAAAGAACGGAATCACGCTCAATTTGGACGGCACGTTGTACACGGTTGTCGAATTCCAGCACGTAAAGCCCGGCAAGGGCGGCGCATTTGTGCGATCAAAGTTGCGCAACCTACGCAGCAACAACATGCTCGAAAAGACGTTCAATGCTGGTGTGAAGGTTGAACAAGCGATTCTTGATAAGCGGGATATGCAGTTTTTGTATAAAGACGGTGATGAGTATGTGTTCATGGATCAAGAGTCATACGAACAGATCAATATCAAGCCTGCTGCGTTGGGCGATGCTGCCGACTACCTCATTGAAAATGCCGTTGCCATCATCGCAACCTATGAAGGCGAGATTGTCACAGTTGAAATTCCAGCCTCAGTTGAGTTGGAAATTGCAGTGACAGAGCCTGGCATTCAGGGGGACCGGGTTTCAGGTGCACGTAAGCCGGCCACGTTGCAAACTGGAAAAGTAATTCAAGTTCCGTTGTTCATCAACATTGGTGATCGCGTCAAGGTGGATACTCGCAGCGGCGACTACATCACACGCGTGTGAATATGCCAACGCCACGTTCGGCCCGCTCAACGGGTAATGATGCTCGCTCAGATGCGCGAGAACGATCGTTGCATATTTTGTATGAGGCGCATGCCAAGGGATTTACCGGAACTCAAGTCCTTGAAGCACAGGTGCTCGCCGTTGAAGAATCAGTGGAAGAGCTCGTGCGTGGCGTCGATGGAGTTGCCGATCAAGCAGATGACATCATTTCTGAGAATGCGATTGGCTGGACGCTTGCCCGAATGCCCGTTATCGACATCATCATTTTGCGCCTGGCGATCTACGAATTGATCAGTCGCGCTGAAGTGCCAACAGCTGTCGTGCTGAATGAGGCAGTTGAGTTGGCTAAGACTTTTTCGACCGATGAGTCGGGGCGTTTTGTGAACGGAATTCTTTCAACAATTGCGAAAAAGGTTCGACCTTAATCACACTGTGACTTTGCTAGTTCGTGTTCGCGGAGCGTCCCTATGGACGTTGCTGGTGTGGGCGATAGTGACGATCTATGCATCGTATTTTTCGGTACGAACAGTTGGAGTTCACCGAGGTCTTGGAACTTCGGCTTATGACTTCGCGTTGTACGACCAGGGAATTTGGCTGATATCTCGGGGCCATACTCCATTTGTCACATTGATGGGAAGAAATCTCTTCGGAGACCACTCATCATTCATTTTGCTGCTACTTGTTCCGTTCTATTGGGTGATTTCAAATACATCGTTCCTGTTCGTAGTGCAATCAATCGTTATCGCACTTGGAGCATTGCCTGTGTACTACTTCAGCAAGAGTTGTATGCGTAGCGAAGGTCTCGGCGCTCTGATGGCGGTGCTGTATCTCGTCCATCCAGTAATTGGATGGACGAATCTGGAGAATTTTCATCCTGATTCGGCGCTTGGAGTGTTGGTGGCTACCGCTATCTGGGCGGCGCATAGCAAAAGATGGATTTGGTATTGGGTTGCAGTTGCGTTGGCGCTTTTGGTGAAAGAAGACGTGGCGTTTGTGTTGGCGCCCCTTGGCCTGTGGGTTGCCGTATATCAGCATCGAAAATATGGGCTCATCACATCGGTGACTTCGTTGGCAATGATGGCAGTGATGTTCCTCGCGGTGATGCGTGGGCTTACGGGCGTGACCTTTCGTAATTCATGGAGAGTTCCATTTGGTGGTATCAGCGGATTCCTCACGACCCTGGTTACCAAGCCGCTGGAATTTGCTCGATATATGGTGAGCGAAGATCGACCAATGTACGTGTGGCAGATGTTGTCGCCGATGGCATTTGTATTTATTTATCGTCCAGGGCTCGCTCTTGTTGGTGTGGTGATGTTGGCTTCAAACGTGGTGAGCACGTTTTGGTATCAGCACCACATTCAATACCATTATTCATTGATCATTGTGCCGTGCATCGTGATGGGTTCATCCTGGGCTCTCGGCAAGATGAGTCGTAGCTTCATGAACGCCAGTGTCGTGCTTGTCGCTATTGCAAGTTTCCTCACGTCACTCCTGTGGTCTCCGTTGCCGCTCTCGTTTACCACGACTCAACATTGGACGTCACATTCTGCACCAGTGATTGCTGCACGCGAAGCGCTTGACTCCATCCCAGATGATGTTTCTGTGGCGGCGTATCACTCGATAACGGCACATCTCGCACGTCGAGTAGAGATCTATTCATTCCCGAATCCATTTGAACGTTCGTTGTATGGCCCAGATGTGTTTGCCAAGGGCGACAGGCTGCCTCAGGCTGAAACTGTGGAATTCGTGATTCTTCCGGCGTCTCTTGATGGCCCTGCGGAGGCGGTGTGGAGCGCAGAAGTTGTTCATTTTTCAGTGGTGTTCAGTAACGCATGGTGGGTCGTCTACAAACGCAATTAATTGTGATGTGAAATTGGTGCTATGGTGCTTTCGTCGTTAATTGAGCCCCGTGAGGTTCAGACGAGGAGAACTGATGAATCAAGAGCAGAAACGCTCGTCGAATAGGATGGCACTATCTGGGCCAGACGTGCAGCGGGCTATTTCTCGAATCGCTCACGAAATTGTTGAACGAAATCACGGAGCACACAATGTTGTGCTTGTTGGTTTGCAGCGTGGGGGAACATGGATTGCCGATGCGCTCGCCGAGCGAATTTACGCCATTGAACCCGAATTGACGGTCCCAAATGGATCGCTAGATGTGTCGATGCATCGGGACGATATTGGGATTCGCCCCATTGTGCCTGGGGCAATTAGTGATATCTCCTTCGACATCAATGGCGCAATCGTGGTGCTCGTTGATGACGTGCTGTACACAGGCCGAACCGTTCGCGCGGCACTTGAAGCATTGAATAATTTTGGTCGTCCACAGTCAGTGCAGTTGGCAGTCATCGTTGATCGTGGACATCGGGAGCTGCCCATTCGACCAGATTTTGTGGGCAAAAACCTGCCGACCCAGATGGGTGACGAAGTCGTTGTGTCTGATTCCGGTGTTGTGGTCACTTCGGAGGTTTCGTCATGAAGCACCTTCGTTCAATCGGTGAGTTGGGGCGCGACGGATTGGAACAGTTGCTCGAGAGTGCGACACATATGGCGGAGATTAATCGTCGTCCAATCCCCAAAGTGCCTGCACTGCGCGGTAAGACAGTGGTCAGCTTGTTCTACGAAGACTCAACACGTACTCGGTTGAGTTTTGAAACAGCAGCAAAACGACTGTCCGCAGAAACGATGACTTTCAGTGTGTCGACGAGCAGCGTGAGTAAAGGCGAAAGCCTTCGCGACACGATCGAAACAATCTCGCAGATGGGGGCGCATTGTTTCGTTGTTCGACATAAATCTTCTGGAGTTCCATGGCAAATTGCTCAGTGGACGAATGCGTCAATCATTAATGCAGGAGATGGAGCCCATCAGCACCCAACGCAAGCCATCGTTGATTGCTTTACGGTGCGCCAAGCGATTGATCAACCATTTTTCAATGGCGTAAATGTCACCATTGTTGGCGACATCAAACACAGTCGCGTAGCTCGAAGCAATATTGAGGCATTCACCATGCTTGGCGCTCGGGTCACAGTGGTCGCACCCCCAACATTGCTGCCATCTCAGATTGGGCATTGGCCAGTTACTGTTGTTCATTCATTCGACGAGGTCATTGCGTCTACTGATGTGCTGTACATGCTGCGCTTACAAAGTGAAAGAATGGACCAAGGTTTAATTCCCAGCCTGAGCGAGTACGGATCGCAGTTTGGATTAACGATGGAACGCGCGCAGCGTCTGCAGAGTTCTGCGGTGGTGATGCACCCAGGACCAATGAATCGCGGTGTCGAAATGCATGTTGACCCATCGGATCTGCCGCAGTCGCGCATTCATCAGCAAGTCGAGAATGGTATTTCTGTCCGTATGGCGGTGTTGTTTGATGTGCTCGCACGAGACGGAGAGTTACAGCAATTACATGAGGAGGTATCGGCATGAGTGTGGCTATCCGTGGCGCTGTTGTTGTGACTAAGCGTGGTGAAGAACGTCTTGACGTAAAGATTGCAGAAGGTGTGATCGCCGAAATGGGCACATCGGTCGGACCGGCTGACATCGAACTTGATGGAACGAAATGCCACGTGCTCCCTGGATTCGTCGACCTTCATGCGCATTTGCGTGAACCGGGCAAGGAAGATAGTGAAACGATTGAGACGGGAAGTCGGGCTGGTGTACTTGGTGGCTATACCGCACTGGTTGCGATGCCAAATACCAATCCTGCTCAGGACTCAGTGCCCGTTATCGAGTTTGTTCGCCTGCAAGGTCAACGTGCGGGATTGCTTGAAGTGGTTCCAAGTGGATGCATCACTGTTGGACGTGCAGGTACAGCTTTGTCGCCAATGGCTGAACTTGCGCGCGCTGGTGTGCAGATCTTCACCGATGACGGCTCTGGCGTACAAGACCCAGCACTGATGCGTAGAGCAATGGAGTACTCGCGTGAGTTGGGCATCACATTGGCCCAACACTGCGAGGTTTCCTCACTCACGGTTGGCGCAGTAATGAACGAGTGTTCATGCTCAAGCGATATGGGTGTTCCTGGTTGGCCTGCATTGGCTGAAGAGTTGATGGTTCACCGCGACATTGAGCTTGCAAAAATTACTGGGGCACGGATTCATTTTCTTCATCTTTCGACTGCGGGCAGTGTTCATTTGGTACGACAAGCCAAAGCGCTGGGTCTACCGATTACCGCAGAAGTAACACCGCATCACCTTTCGCTAACAGAGAAGTTATTGCGTTCGTTTGATTCGGTATACAAAGTGAACCCTCCGCTTCGATCTGTAGCAGACATTGAAGCGCTGAAGGCGGGTCTACTCGATGGCACGATTGACGCAATAGCGACAGACCATGCCCCTCATGTGCGGCGTGACAAGGAGTTGCCGCTCGATCAGGCGCCGCCTGGAATGCTCGGTCTTGAAACCGCTCTGGGTGTGGTGTTGTCAGTGCTTGATTTGACCCCGTTGCAGGTCGCCGAGATGATGTCGGCCCGTCCAGCAAAAATTGCAGGAATTGCCGAGCGTCATGGGATGCTTCCTGAAGTTGGCGGACCTGCCAATCTGTGTGTCGTGGATATGCAGAAAGAATGGACTGTTGAGCCAAGGTCGTTGGCAAGCAAAAGCACGAATACCCCGTACGTGGGTCGTGCGTTGCGCGGCAAAGTTCGCCACACAATATTTGATGGTCACGTCGTCGTGAATGATGGAAAGGCGATGCGATGAGCGTGCGAGAAGGACTGTTGGTGTTGCGCGATGGTTCGGTGTTTGAAGGCGAGCTCATCGGCGCAATCTCGCCTCAGGGAATGTCAAGTGGGGAAGTGGTTTTTCACACGGGCATGACGGGTTATCAGGAAGTAATTTCCGATCCTTCTTACGCCGGCCAAATCATTACGTTCACCACTCCACACATCGGCAACTATGGCACGACGCAGGTAGATAACGAAGCCGCTCAAGTTCATGCCCGTGGTGTCATCGTTCGCGAAGAGGCGCGTCGTCATAGCAATTGGCGAAGCGACAGCTCGCTCGATGCGTATTTGCAATCAATGATGGTCAGTGGGATTGGTGGCATTGATACACGAAGACTGACGCGCGTGCTTCGTGACACAGGCGCAATGGCAGGAGCATTTGGCAGTGCTGATGAATCGACGTTGCTTGCTGCCGCACGCAACGAGGTAGGTACTGCCGGTATCAAACTCGTCGAACAGGTAACTACGCAACAGCCCTATGTGGTTGGCTCAGGTCATTACAAAGTTGTTGCTTTTGACTTTGGTATTAAATCAACAATTTTGAGATGTTTGAGTGAGATCGCAACGGTCACGGTCGTTCCTGCCTCGACTACTGCAGAACAGGTGCGATTGCTTGCACCCGATGGTGTGTTTTTATCAAATGGTCCTGGCGATCCTGAAGCAGTTGATGGTGCCCCCGAAACCATTCGTGATCTTGTGGTCGGAGGAGTTCCCGTTTTTGGAATTTGCTTAGGTCATCAACTGTTGTCACTGGCTCTTGGCGGAAAAACGTTCAAGTTGCCATTTGGTCATCACGGTGCAAACCATCCAGTGCGCAATCTGAAAACGGGAAGCGTGGAGATCACCAGTCAAAATCACAACTTTTGTGTCGATACCCATTCGTTGCGTGATGTCGCCGATATCACGCATACCAATCTCAACGACATGACCAATGAAGGGATGAAAGTGCGTGACGCACGTGCGTTCAGTGTGCAATACCATCCTGAAGCTGGTCCAGGACCTCATGACTCGCGTTACCTATTCAATGAGTTTCGTCAGATGATGGAGGCGCAGTAATGCCGAGGCGTAATGACTTGCATTCCATCTTGATCATCGGTTCAGGACCAATCGTTATTGGTCAGGCCTGCGAGTTTGACTACTCCGGCACCCAGGCATGTCGAGTGCTGAAGGAAGAGGGTTACCGAGTGATCTTGGCCAACTCGAACCCAGCCACGATCATGACCGACCCTGATTTTGCAGACCGCACCTATATCGAGCCGCTAACACCCGAAGTGCTTGAAGCAATTATTGAGCGAGAGAAACCAGACGCTGTATTGCCGACTCTTGGTGGACAAACTGCATTGAATCTGGCGATGGCACTGTTTGAAAAAGGTGTGGTCGGTGTTCCGGGGAAACCCGAGTTGATCGGTGCAAATGCTGAGGCCATTGCAACCGCCGAAGATCGCGAGAAATTCAAGCACGCGATGATTGAAATCGGGTTGAAGGTTCCACGAAGTGGAATCGCACACACAGCGCAAGAAGCAGAAGTGGTGTGTGCAGAGATCGGGCTGCCGGTGATCATTCGACCTGCGTACATTCTGGGAGGACGCGGCACGGGAATTGCTCACACTCCAGAAGAGTTTGCGATTGTTGTTGCTAATGGAATTGCTGCAAGCCCAATCGGCGAGGTGTTGATTGAGGAGTCAATTGCAGGCTGGAAGGAATATGAGTTAGAGGTAATGCGTGATCGCGCCGACAATTGCGTGATCATTTGTTCGATTGAAAACGTTGATCCGATGGGTGTGCATACCGGCGATTCAATAACGGTGGCTCCGGCAATGACGCTGTCAGATGTTGAATTCCAGCAGATGCGTGACGCAGCGTTTGCATGCATTCGCAGAGTTGGGGTGGAAACAGGCGGATCAAATGTGCAGTTTGCAGTCAACCCTTCGAACGGTGACCAGGTTGTCATTGAAATGAATCCTCGTGTGTCGCGGTCCTCTGCACTTGCATCAAAGGCGACAGGCTTCCCGATTGCCAAGATTGCAGCAAAACTCGCCGTGGGGTACACGCTTGATGAAATTTCGAATGACATCACCAAAAAGACTCCTGCAAGCTTTGAACCGACAATTGACTATGTGGTCACCAAGGTCCCGCGTTGGGCATTTGAAAAATTCCCCGGAACATCTGGAGTGCTCGGCACACAAATGCAAAGTGTCGGCGAAGCAATGGCGATTGGGCGAACATTCACGGAAAGTTTGCAGAAAGCATTGCGTTCACTAGAGAACGGAAGAATGGGTCTCAACTGCGATCCAGCAGAATTGCATTATCGAGCATTGTCCGATGAGGAAGTTCTCGTGGCAACAGGAACGCCTACTCCTGAGCGCTTGTTCTATGTGGGTGAGGCAATATTCAGGGGTATCAGTCTCGACGCTATTTACGACACGTGCAAGATCGATCATTGGTTTCTTGATCAAATGCTGATGATCATCGAAGAGCGCAACGCTCTTGCATCGACAACAATGAGTGCAATGTCGGCACGTTCATGGCGTCGGGCAAAACGCATGGGATTCTCAGATGCTCAGTTGGCCTATGTCTGGGGTGTCTCAGAACCACAAGTGCGTGCAGCGCGGTTACTAGCAGGTGTGATTCCAACCTATAAAGCCGTAGATACATGTAGCGCAGAGTTCTCTGCTGAAACTCCGTACCACTATTCGTCGTATGAAGATGAGAATGAAGTTCGACCATCGAGCAAACAACGAGTAATCATCTTGGGGAGTGGACCTAATCGGATTGGTCAGGGGATCGAGTTCGACTATTGCTGCGTTCATGCAAGTTTTGCGTTGCGTGATGCGGGGTATGAAACGGTAATGATCAATTGCAATCCTGAAACGGTGTCTACTGATTACGACACTTCGGATCGCTTGTACTTTGAGCCATTGACTCGTGAAGATGTTCTCAATGTCATTGATGCTGAGATAAAAGCATCGGCACAATCTCCGAAGGTGATTGTCGGACTCGGCGGGCAAACGCCGTTAAAGCTTTCTAAAGATATTCCAGCTGAAATGATTGCAGGCACCTCGCCACATTCGATTGATCTTGCAGAAGACCGGAAAAAATGGAGCGCACTCTGTGAAGAGTTGCAGATCTCTCAACCCCCAGGCGGTACCGCGCTGACGATTGATGAGGCGACGGCAATTGCTCAACGGATTGGTTATCCGGTGCTGGTGCGCCCAAGTTATGTTCTCGGTGGTCGAGCAATGCAGATTGTGCACGATGAAGCGCACTTGAAACGTGCCATGAACGAGTTGGCATCGGCTGGCACTCTTGGCCGTGAAGGTGGACTATCTGCTGAGCGCCCCGTCTTGATCGATCGCTTCCTTGATGATGCAACTGAAATTGATGTTGACGCAATTCGCGATGCAACAGGTGAAGTGCTGATCGGTGGAGTGATGGAACATGTTGAAGAGGCGGGTGTGCACTCCGGCGACTCTGCGTGTGCAATTCCACCACCGACTCTTGAAGCATGGGTTATTGAGGCAGTCGAGTCGTACACCCGTGTGATTGCTCATGCTCTGGATGTTCGTGGTTTGATCAATGTACAGTTCGCGGTCACGGGTTCGACGGTGTATGTCATCGAAGCAAATCCGCGCGCAAGCCGAACCGTGCCATTCGTTGCAAAAGCCACTGGGGTTCCGCTTGCCAAAGTTGCAAGCCGTGTGATGATGGGAAGCACATTGCAGCAACTTCGCGAGGAAGGATTGTTGCAGCCACCAACCAATTTTGGCCACGTTTCGGTGAAAGAAGCAGTGTTGCCGTTTAATCGTTTCCCCGGTGTGGATACCGCGCTCGGACCAGAGATGCGTTCAACTGGTGAAGTGATGGGCATTGATAGCACATTTGGTCGTGCTTTTATTAAGGCCGAGACTGCTGCTGGCACGACATTGCCCGTTGAAGGAATGGTGTTTTTGTCGCTGAATGATAAAGACAAAGCAAGCGGACTAGTGGTTGCTAAACGTTTGCGCGAACTTGGTTTGGGTATTGCAGCGACTTCAGGGACGGCTGAATATCTTTCTCGATTTGGATACCCCGTAGACCGAGTTGTTGGCAAAGTATCAGAGCAGCCTCATGGCGCATTGTTGGACGATGCGGTACATCTGATTGAACGTGGCGAGATTGCCTTTGTGATCAATACACCGCGCGGTCGAGGTGCTCATTCAGATGGTGAAGCAATCCGTAAGGCTGCCAATATTTGGCGAGTTTCATCAGTGACCACGATCAATGCGGCTCTTGCAGCAGTGCAAGGTTTGGCCGAGCAAAAACTGCATCCGCTTACCGTTAGGTCGTTGCAGGAATATCACGGCAGATGAGCAAACGCTCGATGGGTTCGGTTGGCGCCACCACCATTGGTTCACTTGTGCTGCCAACGCCGGTGATGAATGCATCAGGAACTGCGGGTCATGGTCTTGAGCTTCACCCATATATGCCTCTGTCGGAATTGGGCGCATTTGTTGTCAAATCGCTGGCAAGTTTTCCGTGGTCGGGCAATGCAGCACCGCGGTTGCATCCCACTCCCGGGGGCATGCTCAATGCGGTCGGATTGCAAGGTCCGGGGTTGGAAGAATGGATAGCAACCGATTTACCGCAACTCGTGTCGGTAAATGCACGCATTGTCGTCAGCATCTGGGGCTTTGGTGTTGAGGACTATGTTGCAGCAGCAGGATTGTTGGCGCCAGTCGCGTCGCAACTCACTGCAGTAGAAATCAACTTGTCGTGTCCAAACACCAAGTCAGCTTCAGACATGTCTTCGAGGCATGGAATTTTTGCCCATGATCCCGATCTCGTTGAAGAGATCGTGCGTCAGACATCAGATGTCGGTGTACCAACGTGGGCGAAACTCAGTCCAAATACTCATCTCTTGATCGAGTCTGCGCAGGCGGCGCAACGCGGTGGGGCAGAAGCTGTCACGCTCATTAATACAGCGCTCGGCATGGTGATTGACCTTTCGACAGGCTTACCGGCGCTCGGCAATGGTGGCGGCGGTTTATCGGGAAGATCGATTCACCCGATTGCGGTACGTGCCGTGCACGAAGTGGCCACTCATGTTCCCGGCCTTGCCATCATCGGCGCGGGTGGTGTCACAACGGGAAGTGAAGCAATCGAATTGATGATGGCTGGGGCGAGTGCCGTGCAGATTGGTACGGCCACATTTGCCGAACCACGTGCCGCTATGCGTATCCATCACGAGATGGTGTCGTGGGCGCATGAGCGCAATGTCACACACTGGTCTGAAGTGATCGGTTGTGCTCAACGAGGAGGGTTGGTTGGCACCTGAGAGGCTAAAATCTCTCTATGTCGCACACATCATTATCCGATCTGCGTGACGAGATCGTTGTCTTGTGTCGCCAGATTTCACTCTCTGAAGTCAGTCTGCTGGACACCATTGCGGCCGACCCTGCAACACGATCTGCTGCGCAGGCGTATGTGTACGTTGTGAAGGCGTTGGAGGTAGTTCCAGGAATAGGCAAAGTGCGTGCTCGGGCGATCATGCGCGAAATAGGTATTGAAGAACGTTGCAATATTGGATCCCTCACAGATGATCAGCGACGACTCTTGCAGGAGGCATTGCAATCGTGAGCGACTCACTCATCATCGTTGTCTCTGGGCCGGGAGGCGTGGGCAAGAGCACAATTGTTGAAGAGTTAGTCAAGCGTGATCCAAGGTTGTGGCTGAGTCGCTCGTGGACAACGCGCGAACGACGACCAGGCGAAGCAATTGATGCATACAACTTTGTGACGCGCGAACAGTTTCAACAGCGCATCGATGCCAATGGTTTTCTTGAGTGGACAGAGTTCATCGGGAATATGTACGGAACACCGAATCCAGAGCCACCTCTAGGCCGAGACATCGTGCTGGAAATTGAAGTTGATGGGGCGCAACAGGTTAAGTTGCAACATCCGGAAGCGGTGCTGTTGTTTGTGTTGCCGCCTTCGCGTGAGGAACAAAAAGCCCGCTTGCATGGTCGAGGTGATGCCGACAACAAAGTCGAACAGCGACTCAAAAAGGCCGAAGAGGAAGAGCCAGTGGGTAAGGCTTTGGCGGATTATGTGCTGATTAATGACGATCTGGGTCAAACTATCCACGACATGCTTGCTTTGATTGTCGCTAGGCGTGAAAAACAGAGTTAAAAGGATAGAATTGTTGCCCTAGCGAAAGGACCCCACTGTGGTTGCTGAAGACACGATGATGAATCCACCACTCGAGAGCTTGATGCAGCGCACGATGTCTAAATTTGGCCTCGTCACCTTGGCTGCGCGTCGGGCTCGCGAGATCAATTCATATTTCAACCAACTCGGTGAAGGACTTGGAACAATGGTTCCACCACAGGTCAGTTCTACCTCGCGCAAACCGTTGTCGATCAGTTTTGAGGAAATTGCTTCAGACAAAATCAAGAGTGTTGAGATGGCTGTGTATGCAGAAGTTGAAGCCGAACTTGATGCAGAGTTGCTCGGTGAAGCAGCAGACGAAGTTGTCGCCGCTCTTGAGGAGCCAAGCGAAATCACCGAGTAACCGCTATGTCGCTTCGCGGTAAGCACATTGTGTTGTGTGTCTCGGGGGGCATTGCCGCGTATAAAGCTGTTGAGCTATGTCGCCTGTTGGTTGATGCTGGCGCTCATGTTGCTCCTGTGATGACCGCGGATGCAGAACATTTCATTGGCAAAACCACGCTGTCGGCGTTGGCATCTGAACCTGTACACACAACGTTGTGGAATGACTCTGATCCAATTCCACATACGCGACTAGCGCAGCGTGCAGACCTGATTGTGGTTGCACCTGCCACTGCACGGGTGATTGGTTCCTATGCAGCAGGAATTTCGAGTGAATTCCTGACTGCGACGCTGATCGCAACTCGGGCACCCGTATTGGTCTGTCCAGCAATGCACACAGAGATGTGGGAACACCCTGCAGTTCAGGAAAACATTGCAACGCTGCGACGAAGAGGCGTGCACATTCTCGAACCAGAGACTGGTCGGCTCGCTGGTGGAGATGTTGGCGCAGGACGATTGGCTGAACCGCAACATATTTTTTCTCAGATTGATGCCATGCTTTCGCCTGGAGATTTGTATGGCACCCATGTTGTGGTGACTGCAGGTGGCACGCGTGAGCCGATTGATGCTGTGCGAGTGATCGCCAATCGTTCAACGGGCAAGCAGGGTTATGCGATTGCACAAGAAGCAGCATTGCGTGGCGCCAAAGTGACCTTGATCACCACGGTTGACTTAGCGACACCATTTGGTGTTGACCGTGTTGCCGTCGAGACCGCACAACAACTTTCTGATGCGGTCATGCAGGTTCGTGCTTCTGCCGACGTGATTGTGATGGCAGCTGCTGTTGCCGATGTTCGCCCAAAGCATCAGGCACCGCACAAGTTAAAAAAGGATCCGGCAACCGGAGTGATTCCAGGCCTAGGGACCATCGAACTTGAGGCCACACCAGACATCTTGGCCGCACTTGGGGCAGCGAAGGAAGCGCACCAAGTTGTGGTTGGTTTTGCAGCAGAAACCGAGAATTTGGTTGCTAACGCACAAATGAAACTTGAGCGCAAAGGTGCCGATCTGATCGTGGCGAATGATGTTTCACAGGCTGGTGTCGGTTTTGCCCATGACACCAACGCTGTCACATTGGTGTCGCGGGGGAGCCAACCAGTCGAGGTCGTTCTGGCCGATAAGCGATCCATCGCTAGGTCGGTGCTTGATGCTGTAGTTGCCATTCGGTCAGCTCGCACCAACTAGTCTCTACACGTCAGACCGACGAGTCGCAGTTGCGACGAGACAGATGGAGCAGTTGTGAGAAAATTCACCTTTACTTCGGAAAGCGTTACCGAAGGGCACCCCGACAAGATGGCAGACCAAGTTTCCGATGCGGTACTTGATGCGATCTTGACAGAAGATCCGCAAGGTCGAGTTGCATGTGAGACATTACTCACCACTGGACTCTGCGTAGTCGCCGGTGAAATCACCACGTCTGCCTACGTCGATATCCCAAAGATCGCTCGTGAAGTGATCAAAGACATTGGTTATGACAATGCGTTGTACGGCTTTGACGGCAATACATGTGGCGTAATCGTGTCGATCGACGAGCAGAGCTCGGACATCGCGATGGGTGTAGACAAGAGCGAAGAAACACGTTTGGGGCAAAGTGGAGAAGATTTGCTCAATAGTCAAGGCGCAGGCGACCAGGGAATGATGTTTGGTTACGCGTGCAACGAAACCCCAGAGTTGATGCCGTTGCCGATCTATCTCGCGCACCGCATGGCAGAAAAACTTGCTGAGGTTCGTAAATCGGGGGCAATTCCGTATCTTCGTCCCGATGGCAAAACTCAAGTCACGTTCGAATACGAAAATGGAGTGCCCGTTCGATTGTCAACGGTCTTGATTTCGACACAGCATGCTGATGGCACGCCACGCGACACGGTGATTCGTCCAGATTTGATCGAGCAAGTGATTCGTCCGGTCATTCCGCAGCAGTATCAGAATGACAAGTACGCAGTGCACATCAACCCAACCGGAGAATTTGTCAAGGGTGGACCGCACGCTGACACGGGACTCACGGGTCGCAAGATCATCGTGGACACCTATGGCGGCATGGGTCGTCACGGCGGCGGCGCATTTAGTGGTAAAGATCCATCAAAGGTTGACCGTTCGGCTGCATATGCAGCACGCTGGGTAGCAAAGCACGTGGTTGCTGCTGGTGCCGCAACTCGATGCGAGGTGCAAGTTGCCTATGCAATCGGCATGGCTCAGCCAATCAGTATTTTGGTTGAGACATTCGGGACCAACGTTGTCGATGAAATCGCAATTGAAGATGCAGTTCGTCAGGTGTTCGACCTTCGTCCTGCGGCAATCTTGCGCGATCTTGACTTGAAGCGTCCGATCTATCGCAAGTCGGCTGCATATGGCCACTTTGGGCGAGCGCTTCCGGAGTTCACATGGGAGTCGCTGTCGCGCTTGAAGGAATTCAAGGCAGCAGTCAAACTGTAAATGCCACTCGTCGCTCGGGTAGTACCCGACGTGACAGGTGTAGACAAGGTATTTGACTACCTCATTCCTCGTGAACTCGAGGCAAGCATCCATCTCGGCGATCGCGTACGTGTGCCATTACACGGTCGTAATGTTCCGGGATGGGTGGCACATATTGGCGAGACAGATTCAGGTTTCTCCGATGTTGAGTTTTCAAAATTGCGTCCGGTCATCAAGCGTCTTGGGTATGGACCATCTCGCGATGTGATTGAGCTTGCGGAATGGGCAAGCCAACGTTGGTGCGGTCGACTGAGATCGTTGTTTGTTGCTGCAACTCCTAAAAACCTGATTACTGCACTGCCTTCACCGCGCTATCAGCGTGAGAGGGTTGCGGTCGAGGGCGACGTCACCGTTGCCGCTGCGGTGGCTGACAAGCAGTCATTGCTGGTGAGGACAGGACCGGTGAAGTCTCCGATGGACGTCCTAATAGCAGCTGCTAAATCGGGACCTACGTTGGTCATTGTTCCAACAGTGGTGCGTGCTCGATTGTTTGCATCGTCGCTTAAGCGTCATGGCTTCTCCGTTGCAGTGTTGCCCGATGAGTGGGCAGAAGCTGCAGGAGGTGTCGATATCGCAATTGGCTCACGAACTTCGGTGTATTCACGGGTCCCGCATTTGGCAAGCATCGTTGTCATTGACGAACATGATGACGCATTGAAAGAAGAACGAACTCCTACATGGCATGCACGCGATGTAGCTGTCCATCGCTCACACATGTTGGATATTTCATGCATCATGATGTCACCATTGCCGAGTATTGCTGCTGTTCAATGGGCGAATGGTCGGATTCTTGATTCGCCGCCGAATGAAAGAATTGATGAATGGCCAACATTCCAGATCGTCGATCGAACGTTGGATGAACGCTGGTCGCAGTCGTTGTTGTCTTCAGAATTGATTGAGGAGTTACGCGATCATTCGCGGCGGATTGTTGCGATTATCAACGTCAAGGGTCGTGCTCGACTGCTGGCGTGTGCAACATGTAAAACTCTTGGCCGATGTGAATCATGCGACGCAGCAGTTGAGATTAATGGTGATGGTTCATTCTCGTGCCCACGATGTTTTCTGCAACGGCCACAGGTGTGTCTCAAATGTGGAGCTGCAAAGTTTCTTGTGTTGAAGCCGGGCGTAAGCAAGTTACGCGATGAGATTGCGCGTGCTGCAGGTCGCCCCCTTCACGATGTCAGTGAAGTAACTGCATCAATGGATGCAGACGATTCGGTTGATCAATCCAAAATGCTATTTGTCGGAACCGAGGCGGCCTTGCATCGAGTTCACGACGTTGACACGGTCGTGTTTCTTGACATAGACCAAGAGCTTTCGGCACCGCATTATCGGTCGTCTGAAATTGTTGGATCGCTTCTCGTTACTGCAGCTCGAGTTGTAGGCCGCAGTGTGCGCAACGGGAAAGTGATGGTGCAAACACATAACGCAGAAAGCCCGGTCTTGCAGGCCGTGGCAACGCTGCAGATCGATGAGTATTTGGAACATGAGCAAGCCATGCGCCAGGTGATGAAGTTGCCGCCGTTCGGTGCTCTTGCTCAGCTGTCTGGCGTTGGGGTACACGATGTTGCCGCGACACTTGCATCGAATGTTTTTCTCAGTGTTTCAGCATCGCGTGATGGCTCGTACTTGGTGAAGGCACAAGACTGGAAGACACTTGTTGAGGTGCTTAATGGGCTCGAAATGACTAAGGGAGTCAAACTCAAGATTCAGGTAGATCCGGCTCGCGTGTAGGGCGCACGCGCAATACACGAAAACCGCGTTTACTTGTCAGCCGCTCAACGTTGTAACCCAGTTCGGTTAGCCACACAGCTAACGAGTCCGAACCGAGATTGCGATTAATCACAAGCCACGCCTCGCCACTAGGTGACAGGCGAGATAGCCATGTTGTAAGTAGAAGGTGGAGTTCTTTTTTCCCAATGCGAATTGGTGGATTCGACCAAATCAAATCAAACGTTATGTTCGCATCTATTCCATTTGGGCCTGTAGTGATGATGTTGGTCAGCGAATTACGTTGAGCATTCTCAATAGTCAACTGTTGTGCTCGGGGATTGACATCAACGGCGTAGATCGTTGCCTCTGGAGAATGCGTGGCCATGGTCAGCGCGATTGGACCGTAACCGCAGCCAAGATCGAGGAAGGTGCCTTTACGAGGAGGACGCGCCGCGCTATCAATCAATACTTGAGTTCCTTGATCGATGCCTTTTCTAGCGAACACACCGCTATCGGTAGCGATCACAAGATCTCTGGCACCGATCCGTAGGCGTATGTAATGGGCGTGATCAGAATGCGCCGTTGACGGGACCTGGGGGTCTGAAGAGAAGTACTGCCTGTCGCTCATAAGCCTCGCTAGCCTTACACGTTATGGCGAGTGCATCGAACAACAAGGGTTCATCGATCCGCACCTACGGCGATCCTGTGCTGGCCGCAATGGCAGACGAGATCACCAATATTGACGGCAAGTTGATCACACTCGCCGAGGACATGTTTCGTGTGATGTATCAAGCGCCAGGCCTTGGTCTTGCAGGTCCGCAAATCGGAGTGCAAAAGCAGATATTTGTCTATGACGTTGACGATGATCCACAAGTGATCATCAATCCAAAGATTGTTGAATCATCTGGTGAATGGGTATACGACGAAGGGTGTCTCTCAATTCCTGGAATGTATGTAGAGATGCTTCGCCCCAAGAAGGTGCTCGTCAGCGGATTCACGCTAGAGGGTGACGAAGTGCAGATTGAGGCTGACGAATTGCTCGCCCGATTGTTCCAGCATGAGATTGATCATCTCCAAGGTGTATTGATGTTCGATCGGATGCTCCCTGAGCAACGCGAGCTTGCAATTGTCGAATATGCCAAGGTTGGAGAACGACCAGCCAACGCCGAACCGTTGTATCTGCGACTTTCGTGACAGTACGTGCGCCTCTGCCGCGTGAGCGTGCCAAGCGCATTGTCTATGTTGGCACTCCCCAGATTGCCGTTCCACCGCTACGGGCTCTCGTTGCTGCTGGGTTTGAAGTCGCACTTGTAGTTACGGGTGTTGACAAACGTCGTGGAAGAGGCAACACCGTTTCACCATGCCCGGTTAAAGAGGCTGCTATCGAAATGGGTCTCGCTGTCTCGCATGACATCAATGATGTGTTGTCACTAAATGCTGATGGTGTACTCGGAGTGGTAGTCGCGTTCGGATCCATCATTTCAGATCAGGTATTGCAACATGTTCCGATGATCAACATTCACTATTCGGCACTTCCGCGATGGCGTGGGGCTGCTCCTGTGGAACGTGCAATTTTGGCTGGCGACACCACTACTGCTGTGTGCATTATTCAAGTTGCGGAACAACTTGATGCAGGGGAGATATTGGCATCTGCTGTATGCCCAATCGACGACAACGACACAGCGAACTCGCTTCGTAATCGGCTCGGTGAATTGTCGCTGCCACTATTAATTGATGTGTGTACACATGGCGTTAGTAGCGAGCAGCCTCAAGAGGGCGAGGTGGTCGTGGCGAAAAAGATCGTTGCTCACGATCTAAGAATTGATTGGCAAACTGATGCCAAGTACATCCTTCGCCAGGTGCGGCTCGGCAATGCCTTTACATTTTTGGATGGTAAGCGATTCAAGATTCACGAGGCGCGCGTCAATTCGCAAACTCATCCTCCAGCATCGATTGTGCACAACGATGAATGTGTACTCGTGGGTGCAGGGACTGGATCGGTTGAACTGTTGTCCGTTCAACCCGAAGGTAAACCACGTCTATCAGCGCGTGATTGGGCAAATGGACTGCGACTGAACCAACAGCATGTTTTCGGAGAGGGGTAGCCTGCCTTCATGGATTCTGCAGATGGAAAGAAGCTTGGCCACGTCGAGCAGTTCGACTTTGATCGCGGTCTTGGAACAATTTGGTCTGAAGGGCACGAGTACCTGTTCCATTGCGCCGAAATTCTTGACGGCTCACGTGAAATCAACATTGGCGCATCGGTTGCCTTTGTGGTTGCTCACCGTTTCGGCAATATTGAGGCTGCAGAAATCGAAAAGCTACCCAACTAGCTAGAGGCAACGTTGCCTTTAATTTGCACGAAGGCCAGCCGGATGTTGGCAAGTGCTTCGGTAAGTGTGGTGAATTCTTCGCCAAGACGTTCACCCAGACCTTCAAGTACACACGCCACAGCATCAATGGCCAGTGCCGCCTCAGGGAGTCGAGGAGGTGATGCAGAGAGATGAATGGCTGCCAATTCGTACATTCCCATGACATGGTTGACGATCACAACATTGGCGGGTGTCTCGGCAATTCGGGCTCGTGCCTCGGCCAGGGCAGTTTCAGCGTCATGCAGCTGGTCGTCAAAATCATCAGGAAAGTGGTCGGTTGGGTTGTCAGCCATGCCCGCTACGCTAATAGCCCAAGTGGGGAACGAGTTTCCTCCACCTGACCACAGATTTCAGTAATCCGGTGAGTGTTGCCGAGTAGCTGTCGAGTGCGTTTGGGTCGAGTGCGCAAGTTGCGACGCGATGCGTTGTGGGCGCTTCGGCTCTGCCGTGCCCGCCGACTTCTCGAACATGCTCACCTCCACAAATAGGAGGCAACGCCACTTGCATAAGAGAGTAAAGCCATAGCACCGCCAACAAATGAGCCACGTTTCAACGAGCGAATTCGCGCACGCGAAGTACGTCTAGTAGATGCAGATGGTTCACAGGTTGGAATTGTGAGCATTGCCGACGCACTCGAAAGAGCGCGTGTTGTTGAACTCGATCTCGTCGAAGTCGCTTCGCAAGCAGACCCACCCGTATGTCGCATTATGGACTACGGCAAATTCCGCTACGAAGAGTCACAGAAGTTGAAAGAGTCGCGCAAGAAGACTGTGCAGATCACAATGAAAGAAGTCAAGTTCAAACCAAAGATCGGTAAAGCCGACTTTGACACGAAGGTTCGTCACATGCAGGAGTTCTTGCGTGAGGGACACAAAGTCAAGGTCACCTTGCAGTTCCGCGGTCGCGAAGTTGCCCACCCCGAATTAGGTACCAAAATTTTGCACGCAGTAATCGAGCAATTGGGATCAGTCGCCAAGGTGGACACGCACGCACGGCTTGAAGGTCGCAACATGACCATGGTTCTCTCTCCAGAAAAGAAGGCGCCGAAAAAAACAGACGCAAAACCAGCTCCGAAAGCCCAAGCAGCACCCGCTGCAGAGGCGACACCGGAACCGGTAGCACCAGAGCAAACACCGACCGAAATGTAAGTAGAGAAGTACAGAAAGCAACAGGAGACAACATGCCAAAGATGAAGACATCAAAAACCGCTGCAAAGCGTTTCAAGTTGACAGGTACAGGCAAACTGCGTCGTCAGCAGTCAATGCGCCAGCACTTGTTTGAACATAAGCCATCAACCCGCACACGTCGTTTGGACGGCAGTGTTGATGTTCACTCGGGAGACGTAAAGCGCATCAAGCGTTGTCTAGGTCTTCGTTAACAAGCATCTTTGCTTAAGCGAAACAGTTTTCAATTTAATTTTTGTAGTTACTAACGAAAGGATGTTGACATGGCACGTGTAAAGCGCGCAGTACATGCAAGAAAAAAGCACAAGGCAATTTTGGAAAAGGCGAAGGGTTACTACGGTGACCGTTCACGCACATTCCGCTCGGCGAACGAACAGGTATTGCACTCAGGTCAATATGCGTTCCGTGACCGTCGCGCAAAGAAGGGCGAGTTCCGCAGCCTGTGGATTCAGCGCATCAATGCTGGTTGTCGTCAGAACGATTTCAGCTACAGCCGCTTAATCGATGGACTGAACAAGGCCGGAGTTACCGTTGATCGCAAGATCATGGCCGATCTCGCAGTTCATGATCCAGCTGCATTTACCAAGTTGGTAGAAACCGCTAAGGGAGCCCTCGTCTGAGCGACGCTCGCCTCGGATTCTCACATCCACGAATTCAACGACTGCGGCGCCTTCTTGGGCGCCGCAGTGCGCGTATTACCGACAATGCATTTGTTATTGAAGGTCATGTACTGATTGCTGAAGCGATCAGCGCTGGATGGAATATCGAAGAGCAATTTGTCGCGCCAGGTGGAATGGCAGTGTTGGGAACCTCTGCCCGCACATTCGAACTAGAAAACGGTGTGATGGAGCGAGTTGCCAGCACAACCACGCCTCAGCCTGTAATCGCGATTGCTGAGCGTCGTGTCTCTGAAGTGGAAGAACTTGAATCATGTGAATGGATCGTTATCGCCGACCAGATCTCGGATCCGGGCAATCTAGGCACCATCTTTCGGTCGGCCGAAGCTGCTGGTGCAACTGGGGTTGTCCTTACGCCTGGAACGGTTGAGGCTTTTAACTCCAAAGTTGTTCGTTCGTCGGCTGGATCGATGTTTTACATCCCCGTCTTTGAAGATGTGACCATTGAAGAAGTGAAAGCCGCAGGATTTTCTATCGTTGGTACGTCATCGCATGACCAGCGTGGAAGCGTGCCATTCACGCAAGCAGTGCTGACAGGAAAGATCGCGATTGTGGTCGGAAACGAAGCTCACGGAATGGATGATGCCGAGTTGGTAGACCAATGGATCACCATCCCGCATCGAGGACGTAGTGAAAGCCTTAACGTTGCGATGGCAGCGACAGTGGTGTGTTTCGAAGTCGCTAACCAGCGCGATAACGCAAACTAAGCCCATTTTCAAAATCCAAAACGACTAGCGTCAATGGATGAAATGTCATCTTCAGCGTCACTAACCAGCGAGATTTCCGAGGCCCAAACAGCTGCTCTGGCTGCCATTGCCGGCGCTGGCGATGCAGTTGCCTTGCGGGCGGTACAAGCAGAACTCGCAAGCAAGAAATCCGCACTCACGATCTTGCGATCTCGGTTAGGAAAGATACAAGATGGTGAAGAGCGGAAAATCGCGGGCCAGGCGATCAATGCGTGCGCTCAATCAATCGAAGCAGCCTTAACAGATCGAATGTCAACGCTGCTTGCCGACGAGCGAGCATTCCAAGTTGCGTCTGAAGCAATGGATTTGTCCGAATTCGTGAGTGCAAAACGACGGGGCACCACCCATATTGTCACTCAGGCGACACAGCGGCTGGAAGACGTGTTTATCGGTCTTGGCTTTCAAGTTGCCGAAGGCCCAGAAGTCGAAACAGATTTCTACAACTTTGAAGCACTCAATATGCCAAAGACGCATCCTGCTCGAAGCGAGTTTGACACGATGTTCATTGAACCAACATCGGCGGATCAAGAACCAAATTCAGTGTTGTTGCGAACACATACATCTCCGGTGCAGATTCGTGTCATGCAGACATGGAAGCCGCCCATTTACGCCGTCATGCCAGGTCGCGTATTCCGTCGGGACACACCAGATGCAACTCATATGCCGGTGTTCCACCAGATTGAGGGAATCGTTGTCGATAAAGGAATCACGTTTGCGCATCTTGCTGGAATCATTGAAGCCTTCACCAAAGCATTTTTCGGCAATGACTTTTCAAGCCGATTGCGACCATCTTTTTTCCCGTTCACCGAACCAAGCGCAGAGTTCGATATCCGCCGTGCAAACGGTGCGTGGATCGAGCTCGGTGGCTGCGGAATGATGCATCCAAACGTGTTGCGCGCTGGCGGAATTGACCCAGATGAATACACGGGTTTTGCGTTTGGATTCGGGATTGATCGAATGGCCAAGGAACGCCACAATGTCGAAGACATTCGCGAAATGTACACAAACGATTTGCGTTTCCTGAGGCAGTTCTCATGAAGATTCTTCATTCATGGCTTAAGGAGTTTGCTGACTTTGGTGATGATATTGATGCGCTTGCTGAACGCATCACAGAACTTGGCTTGGCGGTTGAATCCGTAGAACATGTAGGTACTCCTGTAAAAGGTGTCGTGACAGCACAGGTGCTTCGTCTCGAGAAGCATCCCGATGCAGCCAAAGTGACACGTGTGTATGTAGATGCTGGCGACGGAGTGGAGCGCCACGTGTGGTGTGGTGCCACAAACATGCAAGCAGGCGACGTTGTTCCGTTAGCCACGCTTGGCACAAACATGCCAGACGGACGTGTGATCACTCAGCGTGGAATCTTAGGAATCGACAGTGAAGGCATGTTGTGCTCAGGCACCGAAATCGGGCTGAGTTCGGACGGTAGCGGTTTGCTGATTCTTCCCAAGGGCACAGCGCTTGGGCGCGATGTGTATGAGGCACTCGGCGTCGACTCAGATGTGGTGTTCGATCTTGACGTCACGAGAAACCGACCAGATTGCACGGGCTATTTGGGTGTCGCGCGTGATGTGGCTGCAGGCATGGGTAAGTCGTTGACGCTGCCGAAGATCGACCAATCAGAGACGGGAAAGTCGTTAAGTGTTCCCGTCGCAATTTCTGCACCAGAGCGTTGCAGCCGATTTACTGTCCGGGTCATGTCGGGGATTTCCATTACGCAATCACCTGATTGGATCGCTCGACGTCTTGCACGTGCAGGAATGCGGTCGATCAACAACGTTGTTGACGTTTCAAATCTTGTCAATCTTGAGCTGAATCAACCGAATCATGCTTACGACTTTGATTCAGTGAAAGACGGTTTTATCGTGCGCCTGGCTCGTGATGGCGAGCAGTTCACAACCTTGGACGCGGTCGAGCGAACGCTTTCAGCAGGTGACCTACTGATTTGCAATGCACAGGACAAGCCGGTGGGTATCGCAGGGATCATGGGTGGTCTCGATTCGGAAGTAACCGATGCAACAACATCAATCGCTGTCGAAATCGCATACTTCGAACCAGACGCGGTGCGTGCAACGTCAAATCGACTTGCGTTGCGCACCGAAGCATCACTCCGATTCGAGAGGGGAGTCGATCCCTTTGGGGCAGAATTCGCACTTGCGCGATTCGCAGAGCTACTTCGTATTACGTGCCCGGGTTTAGTGGTGCACGCAGGCATTACCGATGTACGTACAGATTCATTGCCTGAACAAGTTCGAACGACGCAGGTGCGTCTAAACACGATTAAACGTGTCTTGGGTATTGACGTCACCGCACAATCATTGGCTCAACTGATTACACCAATTGGTTTCACGATGAACACAACTGCAATTAACGGTGAGGTTGAGGTGGGTATTCCATCGTGGCGCAACGACTGCACTAGCGAAATTGACATCGTTGAAGAAGTTGCTCGCCACTATGGCTATGACAATTTAGGCAAAATTGTGCCGACATCGCCGGTGCATGGACGTCTATCTGATGTGCAAAAGCGACGACGATTGTTACGCGAGATTGTGGTATCACTCGGTGTAAGCGAGGCAATGCCGAATCCGTTTCTTGCACCTGGTGAATTAAATAAGGTCGGGCTCAGCGAAGACAACGCCTTGCGACTAGCCAATCCGCTTGTCGCTGAAGAGAGCGTGTTGCGAACATCGCTGTTGCCAGGAATGTTGAAGTCGATTGCCTACAATCAATCGCATCGGATCCGCGACATTTCTCTATTCGAGATTGGTCATGTCTACCCGCAGGGCACCGAAATTCTTCCCGATGAGTTCGAATCACTCTGCATCATGGTTGCGGGCGCCGATGCATCAATTGCGATGGACATGTGGAGTCAGGTTTCTGCAGGTCTGGGTATCGGTGCACAGCTTGCCCAAGATCAACCTCCGGCTGGTTACCACGCAACGCGCAGCGCTCTACTCAAACGTGGCAAAGCTGTGCTCGGTGCCGTCGGAGAGATTGATCCATCCGTGTTGGCCAATGCAGGAATAGTTGGCCGTGTGGCGTGTCTCGAAGTCAATTTGTCTGTTGTATTGAGTGAGGTAACAAAGCCACAGTCAGCCCAACTCGTGAGCAAATTTCCTTCGAGCGACTTCGATCTGGCCTTCGTTGTGGGCAATACGGTGTCGGCGGCGTCGATGATGAAGGCGATACGTCAGGCGGGGGGCAACCTGCTAGTCGATGTTGCACTATTTGACATCTATCGCGGCAAAGGTGTGAGCGACGACGCCCGCAGTCTTGCCTACCGGTTGCGCCTGCAGGCTCCCGATCGAACGCTGACTGATGTGGAAGTATCGGAAGTGCGTGCGAAATGTATTGCGGCCGCCGAAAAGCTTGGAGCGACCCTACGGGGGTAGCCCATTTAGGTCGTTGCATAGTTATGCGACTATCTGTATAATTATGCAATGATATCAGTCGGCATCATTGGCGCGTCGGGGTTCACCGGGGCGGAGCTTTTGCGGATATGTGCCACTCATCCGCACTTCGAAGTGAAATACGCAACGGGCGATTCACAGGCAGGAACGCTTGCTCGGTCGTTGTATCCATCGCTTGCCGCAACGTATCCCAACCTTGTGTTTGAAGAGTTCGATCTCGCTAAGGCACTTGCGTGTGACGTGCTGTTCCTCGGTTTGCCTCACGAGGCATCATTGGATCTTGTTCCTCAACTAGTAAACAAGGTGAAGTTGGTCGTTGATCTGTCGGCTGCTTTCCGTCTGACTGATACCTCGCAGTATCCACAGTGGTACGGATTTTCGCACACTCATCCAGAACTTGTTGCGAGTGCTGTGTACGGGCTTCCCGAGTTGCATCGAGAACAATTGAAGACAGCGCGTCTGATTGCCACACCTGGTTGCTATGTGACTGCAGCGAGTCTGGCGTTGCAACCGTTGGTAAAAGCTGGAGTGATAGATCCAATCGGTGTGATTGTTGACGCTGCATCTGGTGTTTCAGGTGCTGGACGTGCCGCGAAACATTCCAATTCGTTTAACACGGTTGATGAAGATTTCACCGCATACGGATTGCTCGATCACAGGCACACTCCTGAGATAGAACAAGTGACGGGTGCACAAATTTTGTTTACGCCGCATTTGGCGCCGATGAATCGGGGAATCCTGGCAACGTGTTACGCGCGACCAGCAGCAGGAACAACGCCAACTACCGCGTCGCTGTTAGCGACACTCGCACGTGCATATGCAAAGGAGCCACTCGTTGTTGTAGGTCAGAATTCTCCGTCGACCAAGGCAACACTTGGCACGAACGTCACGCACATCACAGCGCGTTTTGACGAGCGCACGGGATATGTCATGGTGCTCAGTGCTCTTGACAATTTGGCAAAGGGTGCCTCGGGTGGGGCGGTGCAGGCCGCAAACGTGGCGCTTGGTTTACACGAACTTGACGGGCTGTCAATGGTGGGTATGTATCCATGAGCGAATTGATGAACGATCCACACGAACGTGTCGGTGCGCTGCTCATCGAAGCGTTGCCGTATATCCAGCAGTTTGCGGGTAAGACCGTTGTGGTTAAGTACGGTGGCAATGCATTGGCGGGATCAAGTGATGCAGACGCTGCGGGAACATTCGCTCAAGACGTTGCACTCATGCATGCGGTTGGCATCAAGCCGGTCGTCGTGCACGGTGGTGGTCCACAAATTAGCGCAATGATGGAAAGACTCGGCAAGAAACCAGAGTTTCGCAATGGCCTTCGAGTGACTGACGCTGAAACTGTTGAGATTGCCAGCATGGTGTTGCTTGGTACGGTCAATCCACAGCTGGTTTCAGCAATCAATGTTCATGGTGCATCTGCGGTTGGCGTTTCTGGTCAGGATGCAGGTTTGCTGCGAGTGACACAACGCGATCCGGAACTGGGTTTTGTTGGAGATATTGCCTCAGTTGATCCATCGGTGGTCAACAGTGCGCTTGCCGACAATGCTGTTCCGGTTGTTGCAACGATTGGTACTGATGCCACTGGACAGGCATACAACGTCAATGCTGATACCGCTGCTGCGGCAATAGCGGTATCACTTGGAGCAGAGAAGCTGATTTACCTAACAGATATCGAGGGTCTACGTGCAAATAAGGACGATGCCTCTTCGATCATTCGTCGGACAACCGCAACTGAGATTTCGCGGTTGCTCAGCGACGGATCAATCGACGGTGGAATGATTCCCAAGATGGAAAGTTGTGTTGATGCAATCCACAATGGAGTAACTCGTTGCCACATTTTGGACGGACGAATTCCCCATGTGATGTTGATTGAGTTGTTCACTATCGCTGGTGTAGGCACCATGATCACATCTGATAACGAAGCGGGCAAGAAATGACATCACACGCATTTACGACAACAGGAAATCATTGTCCATTCATGCCCGTTTTCGGTCCGCCGCAGGTGATGTTTGAACGCGGTCTCGGAACCGAGTTATGGGATGTAGACGGGAAGCGATATCTCGATTTCCTGTGTGGTATCGCAGTTACATCTCTCGGCCATAGCAACCCAGTAGTTACTGCTGCGATTGCTGAACAGGCTGCAACGTTGATGCACGTCAGTAATTTTTTTGCTAATCCTGTTGCGACAGAGACGGCAGTACTTGTTGACATGTTGCTGGGTGGTGGCGGCCAAGTGTTCTTCTGCAACTCGGGTGCGGAGGCTAATGAGGCTGCGATCAAACTCGCACGTAAGTTCGGCGGTCGTGGTCGGCATACCGTGGTGAGCGCGTTGGGCAGTTTCCATGGGCGCACACTTGCCACTCTTGCGGCAACTGGGCAGCCCGCCAAGCACGAACCATTTCAGCCAATGCCCGAGGGGTTCAAGCATGTTGTGTTCAACGACATCAACGCCCTTGATGCGGCTGTTGATTCTTCTGTTGCCGCGGTATTGCTCGAAGTTGTGCAAGGTGAAGGCGGCGTGATTCCTGCATCGCTGGAGTACATGAAGTATGCAGAGCAAATATGTCGTGAACGTGGTGTGCTGTTGATGATTGATGAGGTACAAACTGGTTATGGACGCACGGGTACGTGGTTTGGATTTAATCATTACGAGATTTCACCAGATGTCGTCATTATGGCCAAAGCAATGGGCAATGGAATGCCTATCGGCGCAACGTGGGCAAAGCGTGAAATTGCATCAGTGTTTAAACCAGGCGATCACGGCAGCACATTCAGCGGGACTGCAATTGCAACGAGTGCCGCCAAGGCAACAATCACCGAGATGCAGCGCCTTAATGCGCCACAGATGGCTAGCGAGAAAGGGGCATTCCTTACGTCGTTGCTGGAGAAGTTGTCTCACGTTGTTTCAGTCCGCGGTCGTGGATTGTTGCTCGGTGTCGAACTTGCTGTTGGCATTGACGCCAAAGATGTGCAATTGCAACTACTGAAAAATGGTCTTGTCGCTAACGCAGTAACGGCATCAGCCTTGCGCCTCGCGCCGCCATTGACGGTTTCTGAGCAGGAAATCCGTGAAGCAGTCACGATCTTGGCGCAGGTATTGAAGGGGTTCACCTCATGACACATCGAAATTTTTTGCATATCTACGATGTTTCTTCACATGAACTGCGCGAGATTCTGGTTCTGGCACAAACCCCGATCGATCAATTGGGCCATCCGCTTCGAGGATCCGGCGCGGCAATGATCTTTGAGAAACCGTCTAATCGCACACGTCACAGTATGGAAATGGCGGTTGTCCAATTAGGCGGTCATCCGGTGTACACGAGGGGTGAAGAAGTTGGCTTTGATGTTCGTGAGTCTGTAGAAGACATCACACAGGTAATGAGTGGTTACCATTCTCTGTTGTGTGCACGTGTGTTTGATCACAATGTGTTACTTCGAATGGCCGCAGTGTCATCCATTCCTGTCGTTAATATGCTCAGTGATTTTGCTCATCCGTTGCAAGCAGTTGCTGATGTATTGACGATGGAGCAATCGCTTGGTGATCTCTCAGGCAAAACGGTTTCCTATGTCGGGGATTTCAATAACGTCGCACGCTCATTGTGTGAAGCCTCTGCAATGCTTGGAATGCATATTCGACTGGGCTGCCCAGAGGGCTACGACGCGCAAGACAATGAATTACTCGGGTTCACCGAGCTTGGTGCTGCATCGATTGAGCAATATCGAGACGTGTCGATTGCAGTGCACGGTGCACATGCTGTGCATACAGATACGTGGACATCGATGGGGCAAGAGAGCGAGTCCGCTGAACGCGAGGCGATTTTTGGCGGCTATCAAATCACCGATGCAATGATGTCCTTGGCTGATCCGAAAGCGATCTTTATGCACTGTCTGCCTGCACACAGAGGTCAAGAGGTTGCTGATTCAGTTATTGATGGTCCGCAAAGCATGATCTATCCACAAGCTCATAACCGAATGCATGCTGCTCGAGGCGTGCTCGCATTTTTGATGGGGGTGTCAGCATGACAACGAAAGCACAGCGCCAACGCGCAGTAGCTCAACTGATTTCTGATCACGATGTGACCAGTCATAGTCAGCTCGTGGCATTGTTAAAAAAAACTGGAATCGTTGCAACTCAAGCAACTGTCTCTCGCGACTTAGAAGACCTCGGTGCTGTCAAAGTCCGAACATCACATGGCGAGACGTCTTACGCGATCCCCGAGTTTGAGCCAGATCGTATTGCGCCGCTCGAGCAACTGCGTCGGGTTTTGCAGGAGTGGGTTGCTGATATCCAGATCAGTGAGCCAATCGTGATTATTCGCACGCCTCCTGGATGCGCACACGTTGTTGCATCTGCGCTTGATCGTTCGCGAATTGACGGTCTCGCGGGAACAGTCGCGGGTGATGACACCATGTTCTGTGTAGCAACGCAAGGGTACGGGGCCAAAAAATTGGCTCTTCATCTTGGCAAACTTGCCGGTCTACAGAAATCGAAGGCGCAGAAATGACACATGATCAATCACAACCACTTTGGCATGGACGATTCAGTTCAGGTCCTGCAGAAGAACTCTTAGCCTTCACTCAGAGCCTGTCGTTTGATCAGCGTTTATGGAAAGACGACATTGTGGGCTCAATTGCTCACGTGAAAGGTCTGGGGCATTCGGGAATTTTGCCGATGGCGGAAGTCGCTCAAATTGAATCTGCTTTGCGTCAGGTTGCACAGGAGTTTGAACAGGGGACCTTTGCCTTCGTTGCAGGCGAAGAAGATATTCACACATCAATAGAACGTCGTGTCACTCAAATTGCAGGACCTGTTGGAGGAAAGGTGCACACCGGTCGCAGTCGCAACGATCAGTGCGTAACGGCGTTGCGGTTGTGGTTAAAGCGTGAGTTAACGCTGTTGGCAACTCGCTTAATTGATCTGTGTGGAGTGTTGTCCGTGCGTGCAGAACAAGCTGGTTGGGGTGCTGATGGCGTGTACTTGCCTGGTTACACCCATGTGCAACGCGCTCAGCCTGTGTTGCTTGCGCACCATCTCATGGCGCATGCGTGGGCATTTACACGAGATATTGATCGATTACTCAATACGGTTAAGCGCACCGATGTGTCTCCGCTTGGTGCTGGAGCGCTTGCAGGTTCATCGCTTCCTCTTGATCCCGATTTCACCGCTCGTGAAATGGGTTTTGCGGATCGTTTCTCCAATTCGTTAGACGCGGTGTCAGACAGAGATTTTGTTGCCGAAGCCCTGTTCGATCTTGCACTTATCGGAACTCATCTGTCTCGAATGGGTGAGGAGTGGGTGCTGTGGACGTCAGAGGAGTTTGGCTTCGCGACACTTGACGATCGCTATGCCACAGGATCATCGATGCTTCCACAAAAGAAGAATGCTGATATCGCCGAGTTGGCAAGGGGTAAAGCAGGTCGTCTGATCGGCAACCTAACAGGCCTGTTGACAACGTTGAAGGGATTGCCGCTTGCCTACAACCGCGATCTCCAAGAAGACAAAGAGCCTTTGTTTGATTCATACGATCAGGTCTGTCTGGCGGTCAGCGCCCTCACCGGCATGATCAATACGGCAACATTCAATGCTGATCGCATGCGTGCAGCAGCTGATGTGCAATCACTTGCGGCGACTGATTTGGCAGAGTATCTCGTGCGAAAAGGAATGCCATTTAGGCAAGCACATGCTGTTGTCGGAGCACTTGTCCAAGAGGCCTTGTCGGGTTCACAATCGTTACAACAACTGATAGCAACCTCGCCTGATTTCGATGCAGATGCACAGCAATTGATTGGATCTGGGGTTGGAGTGCAGTTGCGTTCATCCCCAGGTGCTGCTGGTCCACAAGCAGCACAAGACCAACGAACACGTTTTGCCTTGGTTATTGCGTCGCTTCGTACATCACTTGCGATCTAAAGTCTAGGTATGGCTCAATTCGGTGATGTAGTGCAAGAGTTTGCCTCGCGCGGACTCATTCATGACTCAACGGATCGTGTCGAGCTCACGAAACGCAGCACCACATCTCAGATGTCTGCATATGTTGGGTTTGACCCAACTTCAGACTCGTTGCATGTAGGTAACTTGCTTGGACAGATTTGCTTGCGCCGATTTCAGATGTTGGGTCATCGGCCTGTCGTTCTAGCGGGTGGAGCCACGGGAATGGTGGGAGATCCTTCAGGTCGCAGCGAGGAGCGAAACTTACTCGATGCAGACACATTGGCTCACAATGTCTCGTGCATTAAAGGCCAACTGGAACGCATTCTCGATTTTGAGTCTGGTGCAAACAAGGCAGTGTTGGTAGACAATGCGACATGGACGAAGGATGTTCCCGTGCTCGATTTTTTGCGTGATGTTGGCAAGTACATCACCGTGAATCAGATGATGGCTAAAGATTCAGTGAAATCACGGATCAGTGATGGCAATGGTTTGTCATACACCGAGTTCAGTTACATGTTGTTGCAGGCAAATGATTTTCGTCATTTGTGTGAGCACCTTGATTGTGAAATGCAAATGGGTGGATCTGATCAATGGGGTAACATCACAGCGGGTATTGATCTCATTCGTAAGCGTTTAGGGCGTGAATCATTCGGTCTGACGTGGCCACTTGTGACAAAGTCTGATGGCACCAAGTTTGGCAAAACAGCAGACGGGGCAGTGTGGCTCGACGCCAAGCGCACGTCGCCGTATCAGTTCCGGCAGTTTTGGATGCAAGTTTCAGACCTTGACATTGAACGAATGTTGCCGCAATTCTCCTTGCGACCTATGGAAGAAGTTGCGGCGATTTTGAGTGAGCAACGGTTGAGCCCAGAAAAACGAATTGCGCAACGCACTCTTGCAAACGAGATCACTTCAATGTTGCATGGACACGATGCTGCACAAGCCGCCGAACAAGCAGCAGATGTGTTGTTCGGAGCGAACCCCATGTTCGCAAGCGAGGCAACGTTGCAGTTAATTGCTAATGAAGTTGCTGTGACACAAATGGGAACGGCGGTGTTGCATGATGCGGTTGGCGTATTGGTCACCACCGGACTAGCTACGTCTAACTCTGAGGCCCGCCGATTACTCCAGCAACGCAGTGTCCGAGCCAACGGTGAGCAGCTCGACGAGCATTCCAAACTCGACAAAGTGCCGTTGTTGCACGGTCGATGGATGTTGCTCCGTAAAGGCAAGACCGTCTACCAGCTGCTCGACTTTGCTGGCTAAAACCCAGACACGATAAGGGTTTCAAGGCGTTTAGACGTGATTTCCCATATGGGTATTGGGGCAGCAGGCACGGTTGTGTCTAGGGTCTCCGCAAAGCCAAAAGAAATAAGGGTTTTTCTTTTCAGGTAGGTTGACGCCGACCATTTCACCCCGCTAGATTTGCACTCCGCCTCATGGGCAGGTTTGTTGCTCTGCAGCGAATCGGTTCGTGTGCGGCGACCAAGTGTTATTACCGGGTGATGTTGCAGTTGCAAAACTGTTCATTAACTCGAGTAACACACGGTGATTGCTCCTTGAAAACGAAAGAGAAGACTGAACGCCAGTGCGGGCAGTAGGACACGATCCGCAAGGATCGCAGTTTTGCTGTCTGTCAATTCCGGTCGGATGAAAATCCGGCCAAACAAAACATCGTTGAGAAATCAACAAAATCAATTATCAATCAGTAGAGCTACTGATTGGTCAGGAAACGTTGGTGCGGATAAGCCGAAATGCTGACAATACCAACGCGGACTTTCCAGAATTCAACCTGCTCAGTTGCGAAACGTTATGTGCTTTACGCACATGACGAATTTGACTGAAACAGGAAGTTCTTGACGGAGAGTTTGATCCTGGCTCAGGACGAACGCTGGCGGCGTGCTTAACACATGCAAGTCGAACGGAATCCATGGTGTAGCAATACACCGGAAGATTTAGTGGCGAACGGGTGAGGATCACGTGAGAAACGTGCCCCAGACTCTGGGATAACAATTGGAAACGATTGCTAATACCGGATGACGTCGGAGAACCGCATGGTTCACTGACGAAAGATATTTCGGTTTGGGAGCGTCTCGCGGCCTATCAGCTTGTTGGTGGGGTAATGGCCTACCAAGGCAACGACGGGTAGCTGGTCTGAGAGGATGATCAGCCACACTGGGACTGAGACACGGCCCAGACTCCTACGGGAGGCAGCAGTGGGGAATCTTGCGCAATGGGCGAAAGCCTGACGCAGCAACGCCGCGTGCGGGATGAAGGCCTTCGGGTTGTAAACCGCTTTTACCAGGAAGGAAAATGACAGTACCTGGAGAATAAGGTGCGGCCAACTACGTGCCAGCAGCCGCGGTGACACGTAGGCACCAAGCGTTGTCCGGATTTATTGGGCGTAAAGAGCTCGTAGGCGGTTCAACAAGTCGGTCGTAAAAGTTTAGGGCTCAACCCTAAAATGTCGATCGATACTGTTGTGACTAGGATACGGTAGAGGTGAATGGAATTCCGAGTGTAGCGGTGAAATGCGTAGATA
>JAURJB010000109.1 GCA_030832455.1 Acidimicrobiales bacterium | reverse complement strand
TTAATTTCTCCCTTAAGTTATTTTAAGTATTAATTTTGTTTAAATGTAGTTACTATTTAGTAACGAGCTAATTTTAACTATAGATTAATTTAAAATTATCGAGTAATACCAATTAAAATCGAGTGAAATAAAAGTAATTGAGCTAGATTTGGGACCAGAGGGTCGCAGGTTCGAATCCTGCCACTCCGACCATCTTTTATGAGTAAAGCAATAATTTATATACCAAATAAAAATCCTATGCAGTCTGGAATGGCGAAAAATAATAAATGGATTTTAGAATTTATTACTAAAGACCCAACTAAAAATCCTTTAATGGGATGGGAAAGTTCTTCAGATACTTTAACTGAATTAAAAATTGAATTTTCATCAAAGGAATTAGCGATAAGTTACGCAAAAAAGAAAAAGATAGATTTTGAATTAGTTGAACCTAAAAAAAGAAAAACGATAAAAAAATCATATGCTGATAATTTTTTAAAATAATTAATGTTTAGATTTTTCAAATTAAGAAAATGGTTTATGTGGTCTTGGCTTGGATCAATTATCATTTTATCTTCATTATGGATTCAAGTTAAAATTGATGT
>JAURJB010000108.1 GCA_030832455.1 Acidimicrobiales bacterium | reverse complement strand
TCTCGACCGTCACACCCGGCGCAGCTGTTGCACCCGGCGCACTAACAGGCGCTGCGCTCTTATCATTAGCGCCCGACGCAACATTGCCAGCCGTGTTCGAAAGTTCTTGTGCCAACACAGTCGACTCAAGGTTGACAACAAACTGCTTCAGCAACTTGTCGCTGACATCGGCAAGTGCACCACGACCAAACTGAGCAATCTTGCCTGTAATCGTGAGGTCTGTATTCACCGTGCAACGCGTCGTGTTGGCATCAACACTTTCGAGTTGCGCGGTGATAATCGCCGAAGCGTTGCCCTTGCCAGTTGAATCACGGCCCTCGCCTTTCAACACCGCGCGATGTGCAGCGTCATTGCGCTCTTGAAAGATTGCCTGACCACCAAACTTGGCCACGATCGGCCCGACTTTGACGGTTACGTGTCCCTTATATATGTCGCCTTCGATGCTCGTCAATGTTGCGCCAGGCAAGCACGGCGCGATTCGTGCCAAATCGGTCAGCGTCGCCCATGCAACATCGATCGGCGCTTTCACCTCAAACGCATTATTGATTTCCATGTTGCTCCTTAACAATCAAGACTACTTC
>JAURJB010000107.1 GCA_030832455.1 Acidimicrobiales bacterium | reverse complement strand
TTTGGGATTTTGCACCCGGTCTTCACCGCCGCGAAGTCGCCGCGTATCTGCTTTCAGAGGCGATGGGTTTGGGTTGCGTGCCACCAACTATCTTGCGCGACGGCCCAAGCGGAGAAGGTTCGGTGCAGCTGCTAATTGAGTCTGACCCAGACGAGCACTATTTTACGATTTTCGAACAGCGCCAAGATTTACACGATCAGTTTCGCGCGATGTGTGCGTTCGATATTTTGGCCAACAACACAGACCGCAAATCAGGTCATGTTCTCGTCGACAAAAACAATCATGTCTGGGGCATCGACCACGGCGTGTGTTTTTCTGAAGACTTCAAGTTGCGCACCGTCATCTGGGAATTCGGCGGCGAAAAAATCGCTGAAGATCTAATGGCCAAAATCGAACCGCTGACACAAACCGTGCCGCTCGAAGTCGCCACTCTGCTCAGCGAGCAAGAAGTTGTTGCAATTACCGAGCGAGCGAAATGGCTATTTGATGGCGCGCAGTTTCCGATTGACCCCTCTGGTCGCCATTACCCCTGGCCCCTCGTCTAACTAGCCTTGGCCAATTTCTCGGCTATCACGTCATCCA
>JAURJB010000106.1 GCA_030832455.1 Acidimicrobiales bacterium | reverse complement strand
ATTTACTGCTAGTATTCTTTTTTATTTTATTTTTTACAGATATTTGTTTATCATGAATTTTATCATCTTTATCTTTAGGTTTTGATACATCATTGGGTACATTGGTATTTTCTACAATTTTATTATCGATTTCATCTCCAATTTTTTTATCTGTAAAATTATCACTTAGAGGTAGTGGATCTGTTTTATCGTCTTCTATTTTGTAAAACCAAACATGATCACATGAACCACATTTCACATCTCTTCCATTATCAGGTATTAAAGAAGGGTTAATTTTAAATTGTTTATTGCAATTAGGGCAGCTAATAATCATGTTTATTTATATATCAGATTTATATCAAATTTCTTTTAATTTTGATCTATTTATACTTTGAAATAATCTATATCTACTGTATTAGTACACGAATCGGAGTGTAGCGCAGCCTGGTAGCGCATCTGGTTTGGGACCAGAGGGTCGCAGGTTCGAATCCTGCCACTCCGACCATCATTATGAGTAAAGCAATAATTTATATACCAAATAAAAATCCTATGCAGTCTGGAATGGCTAAAAACAATAAATGGATTTTAGAATTTATTACTAAAG
>JAURJB010000105.1:260-583 GCA_030832455.1 Acidimicrobiales bacterium | reverse complement strand
AGCCAGGATCAAACTCTTCAGTTTAATCTTGTCTATTACTAAAACTTTCTCAATAAATTAAGAAAGTTAGATAAATCGCTTTGTGCTTTTTTTAAAAACTCAAATTCATTCACAAGGTTAACTAGCCGAAGCTAGTGTGGTCTTGTTCACAAATTTGTGTAAGCACTATATTTTTTGAGTGTGATTGTAAACAATCACTGACCTCAATCAATAAGTACCCACACTTATCAGTTGCATATTGTTAAAGATCATTTCGATTGGTTGCGGGGACAGGATTTGAACCTGTGACCTTCGGGTTATGAGCCCGACGAGCTGCCAGACTG
>JAURJB010000105.1:0-250 GCA_030832455.1 Acidimicrobiales bacterium | reverse complement strand
TGCTCCACCCCGCGATCGAATAAATCACCACCAAATTATTATTTTCTGAGTGATTTTGGCACCCGTAGTGCCAAAGAAGCGAAACTATATCAGGTTTAAAACTACCTTGTCAAACACTTTATCGCTATTTTTTTATATTTTTTTGTTAACAGTTTGTAACAAAAATTAAGTTTACTTTGCTATAAATTTATTCACTTTATTCACATACCCAATTGGGTCTTCAAGTTGTCCGCCTTCCGCCAAGATTGCT
>JAURJB010000104.1 GCA_030832455.1 Acidimicrobiales bacterium | reverse complement strand
CATACAAATGGAGCTTTGAAACTTTGTTTATTAATATGATTTACCTCATCAGCGGGTGTTAATACTTCTGACTCGTCAATAAAGTCAATTCCCAAAGAATCCAAAATTTGAGCTTCAACGAAATGACCAATCCTAGCTTTAGCCATTACAGGTATAGAGACTGAGTCCATTACCTCTTGAATTACACCTACTGAAGACATTCTTGCTACTCCACCGTCTGCCCTAATATCTGCAGGAATTCGTTCTAAAGCCATAACAGCTACTGCTCCTGCTTTTTCAGCAATTTTTGCTTGTTCAGCATTTACAACGTCCATGATGACGCCACCTTTAAGCATTTCTGCGAGGCCTTTTTTAACTTTATTTGTAGATTCGATTTTCATATATTTAATATTACATCATAAGTTTGAATATAATAAAATGAACTTCTTCATATTTTCTTCTAAATCATACTCACGAATATCTTTGTACTGTTTATTCCACAGGAGATTTAAATCTTCAGAATCTAATTTTGTTAATACATTACATAGTGAATCAAAATTATTATTTTTATATACAATATGGGAATTTGGTAATACATTAATGAA
>JAURJB010000103.1:272-585 GCA_030832455.1 Acidimicrobiales bacterium | reverse complement strand
ACTCTTCAGTTTAATCTCTAACTTTGTAGATAACTTTAATAAATTAAAGTCATCAAATCGCTTGTGCTTTTTATACTCAAATTCATTTCAAGGTTGACTAGTTAATAAAAACTAGTGTGGTCTTGTCACAAATTTTGCGTAAGCACTTATATTTTGAGTCTTAAGCTTCGTAAGAAACTTAATTTGATCTCATCTATAAGCACCCACACTTATCAGTTGTTAAATTGTTAAAGAGCAAATATCAACATTGGTTGCGGGGACAGGATTTGAACCTGTGACCTTCGGGTTATGAGCCCGACGAGCTGCTAGACTG
>JAURJB010000103.1:0-262 GCA_030832455.1 Acidimicrobiales bacterium | reverse complement strand
AAGACATTTTTTCTATAAAAAAACAGCTTAAAAAATTAACACCATGATCAACCAAATGTCGTGTCTTTTCAGCGCAATACGCGAAAGACGCGAGACTATATCAAGCCGCCTAGGGAATGTCAAACAAAAATAATAATTTTTACAATTATGTTACTTGATTAACAATTGATTGATACGTTTTACGTAACTCACCGGGTCTTCCAGCTGCCCACCTTCGGCCAATACAGCCTGGTCAAAAATGACCGCGGCGTATTCATCAAAT
>JAURJB010000102.1 GCA_030832455.1 Acidimicrobiales bacterium | reverse complement strand
ATTAAAAAAACACTTTATTAATTTGAAGTAAGAGCAAGAACACCTGGTAGTTCTTTATTTTCTAATGCTTCCAGAAAGGCACCGCCGGCTGTAGAAACAAAATGATAGTTTTCAAATTTCTCACCAGAAATATTGATCGCTAAAAGAGTATCGCCCCCGCCTACAACCACTTCTGCCTTACAGTTTGCAAGATGATGGGCTAGTCTTGTAGAACCTTTGGCAAATCGCGGATCTTCAATCATTCCCATTGGGCCATTCCACAAGACAATTTCACTAGAATCTATTAAATGGAATAGTAATTCATTAGAAGAGTCAGCTAAATCTAATATTTTAAAATCCTTTTTGTTGGTTTTAGCAAGTGAGTCAACGTCAATGATGGTTTCATCATCTAAATAAACATCTATTGGCAAATGTATTTGACAATTATTTTTTTTTGCAGAGTCGTATATATCTTTGATCATTAATTCTGAACCTTCTTCTATCAAAGAGGCGCCCACTTCAATTAAATTATATTTAAGAAAATTATTGGCCATTGCCCCCCCAATAAATATGGCGACACAAGATTGTGTTAATGAGAGCAAAGTATTAATTTTAGTTGAAACT
>JAURJB010000101.1:331-603 GCA_030832455.1 Acidimicrobiales bacterium | reverse complement strand
TGAGCGAATCGCCTGGGTGATTTCCACCGGTTGCAGCTCAGCCCTGGAGAGCTTGGAGAAAAGCGAGCTCACCGCACCTTCGATGCGCTGCTCTGCCTTATCCAATAGGCCCATTTCGCCTACTTTCGAGATGTCGCTGTGGGTTAGGTAAGTCTAATCCCGCCCCTTACTCGGGTGGGGGTTCTCTGCTAATCTCGAGAAGCTCAAACCACTAATCGCGCGAGTGGCGAAATGGCAGACGCGCTGGCTTCAGGTGCCAGTGTCCGCAAGGA
>JAURJB010000101.1:0-321 GCA_030832455.1 Acidimicrobiales bacterium | reverse complement strand
CGCACTTACAAGGAGAAAATCATGAGCCTAGACAGCTTCCTGCTTTTCTTCGAAGCACTTGGAGTGATCGCGTTCGCTCTCTCGGGCATTATTGAGGCCGCTCGAAAACAGTTTGACCTTGTCGGCGTTGTCATGATTGGGGCAATAGCCGCGTTTGGTGGCGGCACCCTAAGAGATGTGCTTTTAGACCGCAGGCCTTTCTTTTGGGTTGAGCAGGAGGCATGGGTCTGGGCGCTTATTGTTGCCGGCCTCGCACTGCCGTTTTTCTTCTGCGCTCGCCACACCGAAATCACCGAGAAGGCAATGCTCGTGCCAGATGCC
>JAURJB010000100.1 GCA_030832455.1 Acidimicrobiales bacterium | reverse complement strand
TGTTTGGATTAGAGCAAGAATATACATTTTACGAACAGTCTTATGATTCCTTAAAGTATGGACAGCCACTAGGTTTTCCACCTTCAGGTTATCCTGCTCCACAGGGTGGGTACTACTGTGGTGTCGGAGCTGATGAAGTATACGGTAGAGATATTTCTGAAGAGCATGCAACTGCTTGTATGGAAGCAGGGTTAGAGATATCAGGCACCAATGCAGAAGTTATGCCTGGTCAGTGGGAGTTCCAGATTGGTCCTGTGGGCGCACCAGCAATTGGAGATCAAATATGGGTAGCAAGATGGTTACTTTATAGAATTGCTGAGGATTATAATATTTCAGCAACACTAGATCCTAAACCTGTCAAAGGTGACTGGAATGGTGCTGGTATGCATACCAACTTCTCAACTAAACAAATGAGAGAAGAAGGCGGATTTGATGCGATAGTTGCAGGATGTGAAGCTCTTGGTAAAAATGCAGAACTTCATGTTAAAAATTATGGTGCAGCAATTGAGGACAGGCTAACTGGCGCACATGAAACTCAAAATATGACACATTTTCATATGGAGTAAGTGATAGAGGTGCATCTATAAGAATCCCTTGGCAAGTCG